>CAZWGD010000258.1:0-3891 GCA_964633235.1 uncultured Desulfobacteraceae bacterium
CTTTTCAAGCAACCTTTCCTTAATAATCAAGATGCTGGGTATTGCTTTCAGCAAGGTTATCGGGCCCCCCAAAGTCTGGTGTATTATTCGTATGCTAACGAAGGGGGCGTCCGATAATTTAGTCAAAAGCTTTCTACAAAGATCTACAAGCTGCCGGAATATAACTCACTGGTGCGGGGAGCCGATATGGTCAGAACGGAAATATCCCTCTTTAAAAACCAGCCCGATGAGCTCGGAAAATTGACCACCTTTCTGGGTAAGGAGGTCAAGTCTTATAAGCGGCGTAAGCGCTGGAGGAGCTGAGTCATGAAGTACCTTGTGGGTTTTAATGGATCGGACGAGTCCATGGCGGCCCTGAAGCTGGCTATCGACAATGCCAAAATCACCAAGGCCAAAATTTACGTGATCACCTCCATGGAGGGCGGCCCCGGAGAGAAAATGGAAACCATTGCCCAGGCGGGACTGGATCTGAACCATGCCAGGGAGCTATTGGAGAAATCCGACGTTCCCAGCGAGGTTCATGAAATGGTTCGCGGCTATTCTCCGGGAGAGGACCTGGTACTGTTTGCCAGGGAGCATGACATCGACCAGATATTCGTGGGTATCGAGAAGAAGTCGAGAACCCGCAAAATCCTGCTCGGCTCCACGGCGCAATACATCATCCTGAAGGCGGGTTGTCCGGTAACCACGGTAAAGAAATATTAATCCCCAAGGATCTTGAGATGGTTAGAACGGAAATATCTCTCTTTTTAAAAAACCAACCGGGTGAACTTGGAAAATTGACCGCCTTTCTGGCTTCGGAAGGCATCAACATCGACGCCATCACCATTCAGGATGCCTCCAGCTATGTCAGGCAGCTTTTCCAGGCCCGGGGAAAGTCGTTGAAGCGCATCGCCTCGGTGGCAAGCTATAATTCCATGCGCAAGGACTCCCATGAGTTTGCCCTGATCCGGTTGCTGCCGGCCGACGGCATGATCAACAGGGCCATCGACCTGCTGTCCAAGCACGATTATATCTTCGATATCATGCCGGTCATTGCGGTCGAGATTGAAAACAAACCCGGGGAGCTGTCAAAAATGGCCTCCAAGCTGGGCGAAGAGGGGATCAATATCAATTACGTATACGGATCGGTGGTTTCATCCCCGGACGTTAAATGCCTCTTTGTTTTCTGCCCCGAGGATATTGAGAAGGCGGCCAAGATTTTTTAGAGCCTGCGCTTATCCTTCAATATGTTGTTCGAAATCACCGTGCGCTGGATTTCGGAAGTCCCTTCATAGATAGTGAATACCCTGGCATCCCGGTAATAACGCTCCACATCGTACTCCTTGGTAAATCCGTAGCCGCCGTGCATTTGAAGCGCCTTGGCCGTCACCCGGTTGACCATTTCGGATGCGAAGAGCTTGGCCATGGCGGCCCGGGTGGTATACTTTTCACCCCTGTCCTTCATGGCGGCGGCGGAGAGCATCAATTGGCGCGAGGCCTCGATTTCGGTGGCCATATCGGCGATGATCCACCGCAGGCCCTGGAATTTGGAGATTTTCCGGCCGAATTGCGTCCTGCCCTTGGCATATTTGACCGCCGCGTCGAAAGCCGCCTGGGCCACACCCAGTGACTGGGCCGCAATACCGATCCGGCCGCCGTCCAGGGCCGTCATGGCGATCCTGAAGCCCTCACCCTCTCGTCCCAGCCGGTTTCCGGCCGGAATGCGGCAGTCCTCGAAGATCAAATCGGTGGTGTCGGAGGCCCGCAGTCCCAGTTTGTCCTCCTCAGGGCCCACGATGAACCCCGGGATATCCTTCTCCACCAAAAAAGCACTGATGCCCTTGTGTTTTTTTGTGGGATCGGTCTTGGCGGTAATGATGACCAGTCCGGCGTTTTTACCTGAAGTGATGAAGCGTTTGGTGCCGTTTAAGATGTAATCATCGCCGTCTTTTAGCGCTGTGGTGCTCTGGCTCACGGGGTCCGAACCGGCGTGGGGCTCGGTGAGGGCGAAAGCCCCAATGGGCCGGCCCGCGGTCATAGGGACCAGATATTTCTGTTTCTGCTCCTCGGTTCCATAGCGGTAGATGCTTTCACAAACAATGGAGTTGTGTACGGACATGACCACGGCGGTGGCGGCACAGGCATAGGCGATTTCAGACAGCGCCAGCACATAGCTAACCGTGTCCGCCCCTTCTCCCCCGTATTGGGGAGGAATCATCATGCCCAGAAACCCCAGTTCGCCCATCTTTTTCAGGTTTTCGTCCGGGAAGGCCTTGGATTTGTCCCGGGCCATGGCCGTGGGGGCCACTTCCTTTCTGGCAAACTCCCGCACCATGGCCCGAATCATGCGCTGCTCGTCGGTCAGTTTAAATAGCATTGCTTCTCCTCCAGAGGCATCCCGGTTAAGGCCCGTAGATGACCACGATCAACCTGGCTGTCGCCTCTCCGGTATTCCTCAGGTTGTGCTGAATGCCGGAGTTGAAATGCAGCGAATCATCTTTGGACAACTGGTTGACATGATCGCCCACGGTAATTTCGACCTGACCCTCAAGCACATAAACGAACTCCTCCCCCTCGTGACGATACCCCACCCCATCATGATCCTGCAGGGGGTCGATGGTCACCCGAAAGGCCTTCAAATGTTTATTTTCAGCCCCGGGAGTCAGGGTGGCGTAGGCATAGTTGTCCGTCCGTTTGGTATACTCCTTGATGCGCCGCTTGGCGGCGGACTCCCGTTCTTCCAGAAAAAAACTGGAGTCGATCTTCAGGGCCCGGGAGAGTTGCAGCAGCGTACCCACCGGGGGAATTTTGGCGCCTGATTCAATGCTTTTCAGATAGTCGACCGAAAGGCCGGTATCATTGGCCACCAGATCCAGGGACAGTTTTTTAGACAGACGGGCCTTTTTGATGCGTGTACCCACGGGGACGGTGTCCCCTGCCTTTTTTTTCGGCATGGTTCCTCCTTATGTGTATTCATAGAACCCGCGTCCGGTCTTGCGGCCCAGCCATCCCGCCTCCACGTACTTCCGCAGCAGGGGACACGGCCGGTATTTGGAGTCTCTAAACCCGCTGGAGAGGGTTTCCATTACGGCCAGGCAGGTATCCAGCCCGATGAGATCGGCCAGGGCCAAAGGCCCCATGGGATGATTCATGCCCAGCCTCATCACCTGGTCGATATCTTCGCGGCTCCCGACACCGTGGTACAGGCAGTACACGGCCTCATTGATCATGGGCAGCAGAATGCGATTGGCGATAAAGCCGGGATAATCCGCGGCTTCGGCCGGGGTTTTGCCGAAGCGCTTGGCAAGGTCCCAGGTGGCTTTAAAGGTTTCGTCGGAGGTGGCCAGGCCGCGGATCACCTCCACCAGCCGCATCACGGGCACGGGATTCATGAAGTGCATGCCGATCACTTTGTCTGGCCGCCTGGTTCGTGAGGCGATGCGTCCGATGGGGATGGAGGAGGTATTGGTCGCCAGAATGACGCTTGGTGCGCAGATAGCATCCAGATCCTCGAAGATCTGGAACTTCAGCGGCTCATATTCAACGGCGGCCTCCACCACATAATCAGCCTCGGCCATGCCTTTGATGTCGGTGGTGGTGGTGATGCGTTCCAGGACGGCCGTCTTTTCAGCGGCAGTGATTTTTCCCTTTTTAACTCCCCGGTCCAGGTTGCCGTTGATGGTGGCTAGACCCCGCTCGGTAAGTTCCGTTTTGATATCACTCATGATCACCTTCAAGCCGTTGGCCGCGGCCACCTGGGTGATGCCGTTTCCCATTTGGCCGGCGCCGATAACGCCGAATACCTCTATTTTCATATTGTCCTCCTATTATATCAGGATTGGATTGTTTCCTTAACCCGGATAAACCGGAAAAGGGTTCCCCGAAAAATAAACGGGATCTGCGACAGGT
>CAZWGD010000259.1:0-3846 GCA_964633235.1 uncultured Desulfobacteraceae bacterium
AAAAGCAATCGCCGGGGGCCACGTCATCATACAACTCGGCGATCGGCTTAGCTGCATCGCCCAACGCAGCGCAAAGGGAGGGGCATCCCACTTGTTGACTGATGGAGCGGCCGTCACTGGTTACGATAGCGCAGGCGATATCCCCGCCAATATTTATGACCGCAGATCTGGCCGACCGGATTAAGGTGTTGCCCATTTCGGCGGCGATGGCCTCAAACTTACTGGCCAGAATCATCATCAGATACGGCTCCAACTTTTCACCTTTGTTCATCTTCTACTTCCTTCGATTGAGATTGCAGCAATGATCGCGGGGACCTTTGCATTATACCGGAAGTCCCATCCAGCGCGGCAAAAACAACATGATTTCCGGGAAAAAAATACATAAAAGCAGAACTAAAAAGACAAAAGGCAAAAAGGGCAGGATGCCTTTAATAATCTTATCCATGGGCAATCCCAAAGTACTGGAGGCCACCCAGATGGAAAACGCAAAGGGCGGCGTGGCCCCGCCCGCAATGACATTGAGGCAGGACACCGATGCAAACCAATACGGATTGACATTCAAGGCCTTTACGATGGGCAAGGCGACCGGCAGCAACATGAGCATCGTCGCCATATCCGGCAGTAAAAATCCGAGGAAAAAGAGCAGAATTACCCAAAACAGGACAAACGTGAGGGGGCTTACGCCCTGATTTAGAACCCATTGGGCTAGATTCACGGCCAGTCCGCTGCGGTTCAATACAAATGAAAACGCCCCGATACCCGCCATTAGAATATAAACCGATGCCGTCACCTGAACGGTCTCGATCGCCTGTTTCCATATTTGTTGCCAGGTCAATTCGCGATAGATAAACAAACCGTTAATCAGTGCCAATAGACATCCCAGGGTGGCTGCCTCGGTGGGTGTCACGAAGCCACTATATATACCGCCCAAAACTGTGATCGGTATGAGCAAAAATGGGATAGCCTTGAAAAGAGTGATCCATCTGTTTCTCCAGGTGTCCCGGGGCTTTACGGGAAAATTCCTCTTTTTGGCGATGATGACCCCGACCGTCGAAAGCAAAAAGGCAACCATGATACCCGGAAACATTCCGGTAGCGAACAGCGAAGCGGTTGAAATTTCCATAATGGAGGCCATGACCAGCATGATGACGCTGGGCGGGATGATGGAGCCCAACATGGATGCAACCGTCACCATACCGCCGGACAGCGAGGCGGGATAACCGTGGCGGCGCATTTCAGGGTAGATGATGGTTCCGATGGAGACGATCGCGGCTACTGTTTCACCCGTAATAGCACCAAAAATCATGCAAAAGATCACCGTTACCCCGAAGAGTCCGCCGCGGAAATGTCCGATCCAGGAATCGAAGAAATTGACGGCACGCTTAATGGCACCGCCGTGCAGAAGCCATTTGCCGGTCAATATGAAAAGGGGAACGGCCACCAAAATGTAATTGTCGATCTTGGTAAACAGGATCGTCGCCAACTCCATGGCGGGCATATCATAGTGAAACAGTATTATCAGAACGCTGCCAAGCCCGAAGGCCACGAAGATGGGTGCCCCGCTCAAAAAAAGGACGGCAACAAAACTATACCCCAGGCTCAGCATTGCGATGATCCTCCATCCGGCTATCGGCAAACTACCGAAAATTCAATTTCGCGACGGGATTGGTTTGTCTACTGGATCTGCACTTACAGGTGGTTTTGGTCCTGACAATTGCATCGACGGCGTTTTCGCCGTATGCCGTCCCGCCAGCGTAACTGCGCCCCCGCATCGATACACCTCCGCACAGGTCGCGGAACCAACCGCAATCCCGCCTGTGCCCGGACTGCAGCCGGCCCTCTTCGGCATGGTTTAGGTTTCATTAGCGCCGAATGATTTTACCGCCTTGATGATGGCAACCAGGCAGTACGCCGTGGCGATCAGCATACCCAAACCGATGGAAGCCATGTGCATCGGCCATAAAGGTACCGTCCAAACCCCCAGGTCCGTGGTCACGTTCCATCGCAGCAGGTATAGGGCGTACCGGATTCCGCCATAGCAGGCAATTGCACAGAAGAGCAGTGTTGCCAGCAGGTTACATAATTTAATAACCGCTTTGGGATACCCCTTGATGTAATTGTCCACCAGGTCTGAGGAGATGTGGGTCCCGTTTAAAGTGATGATGCCTGTGAAGAGAAACGTAAAAATGATGCAGGACCAGATGGACACCTCATGGGCCCAGGGCACGCTGCTGCCGAGGATAAAACGGTTGATAATATCGATCGTAGATGCCGCCAAACAGATAAACAGGAGAATACCGCAGACGGTTTTTATAGCCTGATCTAATTTGGAACCGATTTTTCTTAGCATGGGACCCTTTATCGACTCCCGCGGCCTGACAACCGCTTCTGGTTTCGGCCGCGGGAGTCCCTTTCATAACCGCCCTGATGATGTCGTCTGATGATATCTACTGCGTTTTACTTTTTTGAAGGCCTAAGGGCATTTATGGTATCGATCGCCTCCTTGCCCCCTTTCACGTCACGGGCCCATTCATCCCAGATGCCGTTGACTTTGGCCTTCCAGCGGTCGTATTCTTCCGGGTTCAGGTTAGTTACCTCCAATTTCTCCCGAATCAGTTCACCGGCCTCCACCAGCACCGGGAGAGAAATCTCTTGGGTACGACGCTCCATATACTTCGGCATAACCTCCGCTATTTTGGCCTTGATCTCCGCCGGAAGCTTGTTCCACCAGGCGGCGTTGACGACATAAGCAGCCTCGCCCTGCATCGTCGCCACATTCCAGAGACAGTATTCGAGATTTTCGAACACACCAAAGGCGGTCAACAAGGCCTTGTCGGGGACCGTAATAATACCATCGACCATACCGGTCCGCAGGGCCATAGCCACCTCTGAAAAGGCGATTGCCTGAGGCATGAAGCCAAGGGCCTTGCCCATCTTGACCTGGGCCGGGGCGGTCAACGTCCTGATGCGCATGCCTTTGAGATCTTCCAGCTTACGGATCGGTTTCTTACTGTAGATGGCAAACGTGCCGGGAGCCGACTTCTCAAACTCGACCGGGGCTGTAGGAACCATTTCCTGTAAGACGTAAACCCCCTTTTTCTCCAACGATTTGCGCATCTTTTCCATCACAGGCGAATCCATAAAGGCAAAATTATGGGTGAAATCATCAATCAGAAATGGAAGATCGAAGATACCGTAAAGGGGTTCAATCGTGCGGAAATTGAAATGGCTGGGATAGAGCAGGGTCAGGCTGCCTCTGGCCAGGGCGGGGAGGGCATCCTTGTGGCCGAAAAGGGCACTGCTATGATGCATCTCCCATTCGAACACACCCGGCATGGCCTCGTCCCACATCTCTTTGAGCAGGAGCATGCTCCGGGAATCGGCCGAGGTGGGGCCATAGCTGGATTGCATCACGATTTTATATTTTTTATTTTGGCCCGCCAAAACGGGGGATACAATATTAATGGTCAAAAAACTGATCAGCAAAACCAACGTAATGGAGAAAATCAGTACCCTTATTTTCATTTTTCTCTCCTTTCCTTCGTCCCTTACCCAAGTGGGGGCAACGGATCGGGGCAGCGGTTTGGTATGTTTTGTTTGCGTTAATAGGGATTGCCTGTTTTAGGGGTATGACCATCAACTTTGGTCCCGACGATAAAAGCCTCGGCATAAAATCGATAAACCATCACGCCTACATCCTGTAAGCATCTCGCTTTTCCTGCTTGTCTTCCTGAACATCTTCGAGACCACGCTAAAGACCGAAGACGATAGTGCTTATCTCCTCCTTTCATGGACTGTTTTTAAGGCAGCGGTTTTAGAGACACGGGGTTTTTGTCAAATCTGCAC
>CAZWGD010000260.1:0-3787 GCA_964633235.1 uncultured Desulfobacteraceae bacterium
ATATTGTGTTCTTAGAAAAGCAATAAAGTCGGCCACCTGCCGTTGAGCTTGCGGTGGGAGGTTGGTTATATCGTTAAGAATTTTTTCGGTTTTCATTTTTTACCCCAAGTTTCTTGTTTACATCGTCTTTCTTTTTATTGGGCCTGGTGGTTCATCAGCTCTTTGGCCTGGTGCCGGATCAACATGCCGTCAATCATGGCCCGTACGGCCTTTTTGTCCCCGGAGCTGAGCTTGGTCAGCGCTTCAAACTGCATAATAAAATCTTCAGGCGGTTTTCGCTCTTGCTCATCAAAAAGTAACATATCCCCCGGTACATTTAAAGCGATCGCAAGCTGTCTTAACACATCAAGGGTTGGCTGTGACTCTCCCTTTTCATACCGCCTTATTTGGGTCGGATGTATCCCTATCATTTGAGCTAGCTCTGAAAAACTGAGCTTTCGTCTTTTTCTTATTTTTGTAAGCCGTTCTGGAAATCCCATAAGCGCCTCCCTGGTAAATTAATGATAAATATACCACGGGTTAATTTTTTTTAACCTAAAATTGCACTAATGTTATCAAAATTTGCACATATTCTGCTTGACAGATTTTTAGGCGGGGATTTTCGGTAAGAAAAAAGGCCATCAACCTCTGAACTTTGGCGAGTCACAGTTGATGGCCTTGAAAGAGGCCTCAAAGGGGGGGTTCCCTTTGAAACGCTTTTCTTTTTCTATCGCATCTCCCCGAAAAACACGATACCGCCAGTGGCGGCACAGGTGAGGAGGTGAGCCCCATAGGAGAGACAACTGTTGAGATAGAAGCGGTTAAATAATTAGAGGTTTCCGGGTCCGTATGAAGACACTGTGACAGGGTTGTACTATAACTGGTTTAGGTACTTTGATCCGACGATTGGAAGGTATTTGAGGATTGATCCAGTTGGTCTTTTAGGAGGAATCAATCAATTTGTTTATGTTTCAAACTGAATTATCTGCTGTCCAAACGTGCATCATCTTCCCGCCGGCAAATATCGATGATTTTTTCAACACGGTCTTCAGATAGGGGTTGGGGTGTATGAGTCTCAAGAATTCTTTTTGCTTTCTGATTGGCGCGTTCCCCATAAGTCAGGGCACCGTTCCGCTGCCAGGTATCAAAGTCGGCCCGCGACAAAATGTCTGCCGGATGGATGCATTCGCGGAAGTTGTTCAGGGTATGGCTGTGGCTCAGGTATTCGCCCCCCGGCCCGACCTGGTCGATGACGTCCAAGGCAAGTTGATCCGGTTCGACCGACATTCCTTTCTGGAAACGCTTTACAAGGCCCACAGCTTCATTGCAAAAGCAAAGCATTTCCATACTGCCGATAAGACCCAGCCCCAGATAGCCAAGATCATGAATCAGGTTTGCCCCTGCCAGACTGTGAACGAGCAGCCCGAAAAAGCCTTCCATGCCGGCTTGCTGATCGAAAACATGCGCGTCGGAGCATCCGCCAGTGGTAAATGTCGGCAGGTTATAGTACTGTCCCATACGCGTCAGCATGGCGCAATTGTAAACCTCTTCGACAGCACCGTAGGAACAGGTCGACGCCTGCATGTCCATTGGGGGGATGCCGCCACCAAAAATATACGGGGTCCCTGGGTTGGTCAATTGATGGATCACCAGTCCCGAAAGGCCTTCGGCCACAGCCACCACCAAAGCACCCGAGGATGTAACGGGGCCTGTCGCCCCCTGCATGACTGCCGGGATATACACCAGCGGTTGGTTGTTGCGTGAACAGAAAATGAGTTTATCGAGACCGTCACGGCCGTGCTGCAGAGGACTGATGGGTTCTGCATAAAGACAGATGTAGGGCCTTTCACGCAGCGACTGCATCCCTCCGCGGGCAGCAGCCGCCATGGACGTGATCACCTCTACATCCCGCAGACTGTCAGCCGTGTACACAATCGGTTTCGTACTGTTTAGCACCATAGCCTCAAACTCGTGGATATAGCTGTTATCCCGGGTAACGTCCGATGCTAACCCCATGCTCATGATGAAATCGACATGTTCCATGGCATCCGCTATAATGGCGGCGTTGACCGTGTCCTGCTTGACAGCCTTGCGCAGCTCACCGCTTTTCAGGTCATAAACACTGAGGGTGTCGGAACCACTGCCATAGTAAGACCGGCCTCTTTCAAGATACATGGATGGTTTACCCGTGCGATCGGATATTGCCACACGGCAGGGCGCCATATGCAGGGCTTGCTTGACAAGGTGCGGTGGCAAGTGGGCAATGTCCCCGCTGATGCGGGCACCCGCCTTTTCCAGCAGTTCCAACACATCTTCATGAAAGATTTTAACCCCGGTACGTTCAAGCACCTCGAGGGTGGCCAGATGGATCTCCTCGCATTGATCTTCGGTCATGGTATTAAGGCCTAGGCTGGCCATTGTCATAAGATTCGCACGCATCCTCGTTTCTCCCTTCTTCAACCCTAAATCGAACAATCGTATAATTAAACCCAGCTATGGACAACATTGCCGCCGGTAATGGTGGCGCCGTTTTCAAAGTAGTAGCCATCCAGCACTTCCATCACCTCCAGATTCGTGTGCTCCTCCAAGTCTGATGGAAAAAGCTTCAGACTGGCTTTTCCCCTAAAGGCTCTGCCCTGTTTCAAGTCGGTGGCTTCCAGTTGCATCAAGTCGCAGATGGATGGTTTGCCGCCTGGCTCCATGCTGGGGAAATAGCGCAGGTTGATCTGCCCCATACGCATCAATGCGGGTATCTGATTGTAAGAGATCTCTTCTTCGATATCGACCCCCCCGGCCATCAACAGCTCCCCGTGACTGGAGAGCCGCCCTCCCATCCTGCAGCCGGGGCCAAAATCCGGCATTCCCGGGTTCAGCGGATGGTAAATGGATTTGTGGGTTTCACCGAACTTTTTGTGAAAGCCCATGATCATGCCACGGACCAGGCTGAAGTCCTTGTTGACCCAGGTCTGAACACAGAACCGGGCCTGCTGACCTTTGAAGGAACACCTGATCCATAACACGGTTTCCTGGTATCGAGTCCTTTCTGGATGGGTGGCGGCCAGCTCCTTTTGATCCCAAAGACTGTACCATCTGCCAAAGTCCACGATCACGAGATCGGGGTCTATCCCCGGAAAGAGGGGATCGGGCAGATAGGCGGACACAGCCCTGGGATCGGTCCGATAGGCGATGCACAGATGCTCGGTGGCAAAGTGCCACGGCAAGCCGCCGACGGCAGCCGCTTTGCCTTCCGGAGTTGGATATGAAAAGCCCTTTAAATCATTGATAGTGGTCATGGCTGATCTCCTTTCTCAATATGTTTCCCAATCTTTTAATTCCCTCGGTAATTTTGTCATCGGACATTGTCGCAAAGCTCAAGCGCATGGTGTTTTCTTTTTGAGAGTTGGGGAAAAAGCCGCCGCCGGGAATAAAAACCACCTTCGCTTCGATCGCTTTAAAGAGTACATGCCGGGCATTGATCTGTTTTGGCAGCTCCACCCATATAAAGATCCCCCCTTCGGGGTCCGTCCAGCGGCACGCCTTGGGAAAATATCGTTCCATGGCCGCTGTCATCCATTCCTTTCGTCTGCCGTATACGGCCGTCACCCGGGCGACCTGTTCGTCCAGATCGTACCTCTCCAGGTATTGGTCGATTTCCCGCTGGGCCAGGGAATTGGAGTGGATGTCGGCCATCTGTTTGATTGCAGCAGGGGGTGATGTTCTAGAGAAAATCGAAATAATAAAACAGATGGCCGACATCCATTCCTTTCGTCTGCCGTATACGGCCGTCACCCGGGCGACCTGTTCGTCC
>CAZWGD010000261.1:0-3776 GCA_964633235.1 uncultured Desulfobacteraceae bacterium
TTCAGCACGCGCACGTTGCACTGTTCGGGCGTTCCGATACGGGTTGATTCGGCTTCATCCATCGTTAGCTTTTGCGTGGGATAAGCTTTGTGTGCCGGACCGCTGAGGAGATAAAAGCGGGCCGGTTCAACGGGGTTTTCGCTGGAAAAGACCACCTCCTTTACCCCTTGGCCGATATACAGTCCATCGGTTTTGGCCAACTCGTAGGTCTGATCGTCAATCTGAACGGATCCGGCCTGACCGACATTGATTACGCCCAGCTCTCTGCGTTCCAGGAAATAAGCAGTTCCCAACTCCTTGCCGCCTTCCAGGCTCAAAGGTTTGTCCGGGCAGATTCCTCCCACGATCATCCGATCGATGTAGCTGTAGGTCAGGTTTACCGTTCCGGGGAGAAACAGGTTCTGCACTAAAAATTCCTCCCGCATGCGCTCGGTGGTATAAGACTCAAAATCCCTTGGGTTGGCGGGTTGCCTGATATCCATATTACTCTCCTTAAATTTTTTTGTTTTTTCGTTTGACGACATAATGCCGCTACATGGCGAGATAGCCGCCATCTATAAAAATGACCTGACCGGTGATGTATGCCGATGCTTCGGACGCCAGAAAAACGGCCAGTCCTGCCAAATCTTCAGGATCCGCCCAACGGCCCAAAGGGATGCGAGCCGATATGGCCTGGAATCGTTCCGGGTTGTTTTGCACCGCTTCGGTCATCTCGGTTTTCACCCAGCCAGGTCCGATGGCGTTGACGCGAATGCCATATTTTGCCAAATCGTTGCACAGGGACTTGGTTAACTGGGTCAATCCACCTTTTGTGGCCGCATAAGCAGGTACGGTGACACCGCCGAACACCGCGATCAGGGAGGATGTATTGACGATGGAGCCTTTGATTCCCTTTTCGATCATATGCCTTGCAACCGCCTGGGACAGTAGAAACGGCCCTGTCAGATTAACCTTGATCATCTCTTCCCATTCTTTAAGCGGAAACTCCTCCGCCGGTGCTCGATGAATCATGCCGGCGTTATTAAATAAAAAATCGATTCGGCCGAATGTCTTTGCAATAGTTGCCGCCATATCCGAAATGCTATCGGGTTTGGCCATATCCACCTGAAAAGGAAGTACATCCAGGCCGGTTTCCGTCATTTCGAAGGCGGCGTTCTCCAGCTTTTCCATATTTCGGCCGGCCAGGGCAACTTTAGCGCGTGCTTGGGCCAACCCAGCGGCCATTCCCTTGCCTATGCCGGAACCGGCGCCGGTCACCAAACCGCATTTTCCTTCAAGTTTAAATTTGTCTAGTATCATATGAATTCGCCTGTAGCTTTTTTACGGCCTATGTATCCGGATATTAATGCTGCATATTTTTTGTGGCATCAATTCCCGGTTTGATACCGCAATGGTCATTGATATACGCAGGCGAGGTGATGCCAAAAGTTCAAACCATAGTACCGGCCTGAACCCCGAGCGCATTTTTGGGTTACGTATCTTGCAACTGTTCCTCCTTGTCACCACCTTTTAGTTTCCAAAACGTGGACATTTCCCTCAGGATATTTCGTATGGAATACCCGACCATGATAATACCTGAAACGGGCATACAAACGTAAAGATAGCGTCTGAACACATTGAACACCGGAGTCCAATCCTTTTTACGTTGATGGGTTGAATGTTTTTTCCCGAAATTTTTCCTAACAATATCATCAGTGTCCCAGCCACCGGTCATCGAACGACCCGGGCACCGCCTCCGGCCAAAATCTTCTCCACCTCTTTGAGGGTCGCCATGGTGGTGTCTCCCGGCGTGGTCATGGCCAGAGCGCCATGGGCCGCGCCATAATTTACGGCTGTTTGCGGGTTACCTGTGGCAAGCAAACCATAAATAAGACCGGAGGCGAAACTATCCCCCCCGCCGACCCGGTCCAGTATTTCCAGGCTTTCTCGCAGTGGTGCCTCGTAGAATTCTCCATCGGCCCAACACACGGCCCCCCAATCGTTGACAGATGCGGTTTTGACGGTTCGAAGCGTGGTGGCGACCACTTGGAAATTTGGATAAGCTTCAATTACCTGCGTGATCATCTTTTTAAAACTGTCCACATTCAGACGCGATAGGTTTTCATCCACCCCCTCGACTTGAAATCCGAGACACGCGGTAAAATCTTCTTCGTTGCCAAGCATGACATCCACGTATCGCGCCAGACGTCTGTTAACCTCTTGCGCTTTGGTTTTGCCGCCGATACCATCCCATAGCGACGGTCGGTAGTTGAGGTCATAGGATACAATAGTGCCGCTATTACGCGCGGCGATCATGGCCTCTTCAATCACCTCAGGCGTGCTGTCTGAAAGCGCGGCAAAGATCCCTCCGGTATGCAACCAGCGCAATCCTGTTTGATTGAAGAGCTTCTCCCATTCGATGTCTCCCTTTTTCAGTTGAGACACCGCCGTATGCCCGCGATCCGATACTCCCAGAGCCCCGCGAATACCAAAACCGCGTTCGGTGAAATTTAATCCGTTTCGGACCGATCGTCCGATGCCGTCGTAAGGGACCCATTTGATATAAGCAGAGTCCACCCCTCCTTGAAGGATGAAATCTTCCACCAGCCGACCCACGGCGTTGTCCGCCAAGGCGGTCACCACCGCAGTGCGAAGACCGAAGCAGCGGCGCAGTCCGCGAGCCACATTATACTCTCCGCCTCCCTCCCATACTCGAAAGAGACGAGTGGTGTGGATGCGGCTTTCACCTGGGTCGAAACGCAACATAACTTCGCCTGCGGAAACCAAATCGTAGCGACAATCATCTGCTGGTTTGATATTAAGAATGCTCATGATCTTCTTCTCCTCATAGATTGGAAATAGTTTTTCGTCGAGAGGCCAACTTACGTTCACAGGTCAAGTAAACGATGGCTGCCACTCTTGTTACGGCTCGGCCTCCTTGACTTTTTTTATTATCTCCACAGCCTCCCGTACATTCCTTAATATATCGTCAAACTTATTTTCCGAAATAAGCTCCGATTTAGCAATCCAGGTCCCTCCACATGCAACAACCTTCGGAAATCGCAAGTATTCGGCGAGATTTTTGGGATTAATACCCCCGGTGGGGATGAATTCAACCGTCGTGTACGGCCCGCTCATGGCTTTGAGAGTGCACAGGCCGCCGAAAGCTTCGGCCGGGAAAAACTTGAGCACTTCCAGGCCGAGATCCAGGGCCGCTTCGATGTCTGAAGGCGTGCAGATTCCGGGGGTGGCGGCGATATCGTTTTTTACGCAATAATCTGCCACCCTGGGGTTGAATCCGGGTGAAACCATGAACCGGGCGCCGGCGTCCAAAGCGACCTTAACCTGATCAACGGTCAAAACGGTTCCGGCTCCAACCAGGATATCGCCTCGCTTGGACATAATCCGCATGGCGTCAGCTGCCGCCGCCGTTCGGAACGTGATTTCGGCACAAGGGAGTCCACCTTCAATCAGCGTGTCTGCCAAGGGCATAGCGTCTTCCGCCCTTTCGATGGCAACCACCGGAATAACACCCAGGTCTTTGAATCGTGCAATAATCTCATGCATGAAAACTTCTCCTGTCCTTTTATATAATGTTGCCGGAACAATATCTTCTGTCCAACGTCTGGCAGATGCTCGTCATCCGACATCTACTATTCGGGCAAGCCGGATCTAACAAAATCGTATATTATGCGCTTGCCTCTTGTCGTTTATCAGCGGCCCATGGATCCGGATATCAAAGCGGCGTATTTTTTTATGGCCTCAATTTCCGGTTTTATACCGCGGTCGTCGTTGAT
>CAZWGD010000262.1:0-3709 GCA_964633235.1 uncultured Desulfobacteraceae bacterium
AACCCGATTGCCATCCTGTGCGCGCGCTCGGCGGGGTTCGACCTCTTATCGGCGTTTTGGCTCTTTCTGGTGCTGGTGAATCTGTACGGCTTTCTTAAGGAGAGCTCCATCCAGATGTTCGCCCTTTTGTGGATCAATCTTATTCTTTTTGCCAACATTCGATATGAAAATATGGCCTTCTTTATCATTATTCAAACCGGGCTGCTGGGATTTAAATACAGTAAAAGCGAGTATTTCAGAGCCAAAGGTGCCTTGGTGGCCCTGACGCCGCTGCTGATGATGCCGCTGATCTGGCAACTGTGGCTGTCGGCCGGGCAATTCAGCAACCCGGACGGCACATCCCGCATCAGCCTGGGCTATCTCTGGCCCAACCTGAAAATATTCGCTCACCACCAGCTTGGCCTTCACCTTCCCTTTCACTCCACCTTTTCAGACGTGGCCCTTCCGGGCTTCATCATCATTGCCGGTTATCTCTGCTGGCGCCTGGCAAGGCAAAGCATAGACTTCAAGTCGAGCTCTGAAAGGCATTTTGCCATCATCGCGGCCGTCTGCCTGTGCGCCGGCCTGGCCATTTGTTTGTCTTATGTCCTGGGACAAATCACCCTGAGGTACATGCAGCGGGTTTTCCTCCCGTTCTTCTCCGTATTCAGCCTGTCTCCCATGCTGCTGTTATGGCTGTTCAAAGACCGGATCAAGGGGCGCCACCTGCTTCCGCCGGCCGTGGTGCTCTTTGTTGTATACCTTCCGGTCAGCATGTACCCCCAGAATAATGGACTCTACTACCCTGAAGTGGTATTCACGCGCCAGTTTCTGGAAAAGTATCACCCCAAACAGATCATGGTGGTCACTGACTATCCCGGCCGGGTAAGCGCCATGGGCTACGGTGCCGTCAGTTTTACATATGCCAATCAGCACAAGCTGGAACTGCTTGAGGCCCTCGATGACCATGAGTACACGGATGTTATCGCCTTCCAGCGCATCAAGACCGGGAGCGAAGGTGTATATACAAAGACCCGTCTGGACCCGGAGTTCAACCTGGAACCGCTGGCGGCGTTTAAAACAGACTGGCAGCGCCATTTACAGGTTTCCAGGGTCAGGCAGCGGTCGCCGTAATGGAATCGTCACGCAAAGTAATCGCCCTGGAGAACCGTTTCAGGGCCTGCAGGAACGTTATTACCCTGGGTGTGAAACCCAATTTCGGAGATTACCCTCCCCGGGAGCGGCAGATGATTTTAGACGCCCCCCGGATCTATTACCCCTCCACTTTCTATGCAGACCTTTTTGATGCCGCGGGAAAGGAGATATTTCCCAGCTATCATACCTATAAATGTGTTCAGGACAAGATCAAGCAGACAGCGCTGTTCGATGTGCTCGGCATCCCCCATCCCCGCACACGGATTTTTTATGGAAGGCGGCAGCAGGCCAAAATAATCCAGGCCTTTACCTTTCCCTTCATCGCCAAGATCCCGCGGGGCTCGGCCATGGGGCGCGGTGTCTTTTTTATCAGAAGCCATGACGACCTGGACCATTACCTCAGCAGTATACACCCCGCTTATATTCAGGAGCATTTGGACATCGATCGGGACATCAGAGTCGTTATCATGGGCCGGCAGATTGTCCATGCCTATTGGCGGATTGCGGCGCCGGGAGAATTTCGCAGCAATCTCTCCCTGGGCGGCCGGATTTCCCTTAGGGGCATTCCCGGGGAGGCGCGGGCATTTGCCCTGGAGATCGCCCGGAAATGCCGATGGAATGATGTGGGACTCGACATCTGCATTCACGGGGGGAAGCTGTATGTTCTGGAGGCCAACATGAAATACGGAAAAATGGGTTTTAAAAGCGCCGGTATCGACTACTACCGGTTGGTGGATGAGCTGATTGCCCATGGCAAAATATAGCCGCAAGGACCTGTCCGCACTCCAAAACCGGCTCAGGGAGCGGGAGCGGCGAACCCTGTCACCAAGGGCTGTGCCCAGCGAAACAGGCCGGCGCAGGATATATGAAGAAAAACTGGCCACCGGTTACCGCCAGGCATTTGCCGTGGATGTGGATCGCATTCTGCATTCACGCGCCTACACCCGTTATATCGATAAAACCCAGGTCTTTTTCTTGATTGAAAACGATCACATTACCCACCGGGTGTTGCACGTTCAGCTGGTATCCAAAATCGCCCGCACCATCGGCCGGTTTTTGATGCTCAATGAAGATTTGATCGAGGCCATTGCCTTGGGCCATGATATTGGCCACGCCCCCTTCGGCCATGTGGGGGAAAGTATTCTTTCACAGATCTGCACGGAAAACGGGATCGGACCTTTCAGACACAATGTACAGAGTATTCAATTCCTGGACAAGGTGGAGCGCAAAGGGAAGGGGTGGAACCTGTGTATCCAGACCCTGGACGGTATTCTTGGTCATAACGGTGAAGTACACGAAGTGCGCTTGAATCCCGGCAGCGGCTACGGGTTTGCCGCCTTGGACGAACTCCTGGCCCATCCAACGGAGGCGGACCCACCCCCTGTTCCCGGAACCCTGGAGGGGTGCGTGGTTCGGGTGGCCGATACGATCGCTTATATCGGGCGAGACATTGAAGACGCCATTCGATTGGGAATGATTACGCGCTCGGAAATACCCGGCGCCTGTGTAAATACCCTGGGAAATACCAACGGTGATATCGTCTATAACCTGGTAACGGACATGATTGTCAACAGCCATGACAAGGGCTATGTGGCCTTCAGCCCTGAGGTAGCCCAAGCCTTAAAGGGCCTAAAGGAGTTCAACTATGAGCGCATTTATTTGAACCCGTCTCTGAAATGTCATGTACCTGTGCTAAAAGCGCTTTTCAGGCTGCTTTTCGAGCGCTACCTAGACGATATCATTAAAAAAAATGATACTTCAATCATTTATTCCGGTTTTTTGGACGATATGTCGCCGGTATACACGGACCATTTCCGGACGGCTGAAGTTGTTAGAGATTTCATCGCCGGAATGACCGATTCCTACTTCCTGCGTCAGTGTCCCCAAAAAATGGTCCCACGGATGTAAGGATCGGGGAAGCGAATGGTACCTCAAAAGCGAACCTATCGTAAACTGGGTGCTCCCAGGCACCTGGCCCCCTTTCGGGTGGTGGTGAAAGAGACGGATCTGATGGTTTATACCGCCAGACCGCTGGAGAAGCTTACCCGAGACCTGGTCTTACGCCATCGGGGTTACCTGGAAGCCTTTATCGGAAGATACCCCCGGTTTGCGGAAACCCTCGAACCCTGGTATACGGATGAGCCCGCTCCCGGAGTTGTGGCCGATATGATAGATGCCGGGAAAGCCGCCGGTGTAGGGCCTATGGCGGCCGTGGCCGGAGCGTTGGCCGGCCGGGTGGGAAGCGATCTTCTCCAGGAAACCGATGAAGTCATGGTCGAAAACGGCGGTGATATCTTCATCAAAACCCGAGACCCGATAGCAGTGGGTATCTACGCCGGCCGCTCGCCACTGAGCATGAAAATCGGTCTGCGGGTCAACAGTGGCACCGCACCGGTGAGTGTATGCACCTCATCGGGTACTATCGGGCATTCCAAAAGCTTTGGCAGAGCGGATGCGGTTTGTGTCCTGGCCCCGGTATGCGCCCTGGCCGATGCCTCGGCCACGGCCATCGCCAACCGGGTGGGACGCGCCGCCGATATCCAGGAGGCCATCGATTTTGGAAAACGGCTTTCAG
>CAZWGD010000263.1:0-3703 GCA_964633235.1 uncultured Desulfobacteraceae bacterium
CGGGTGAACACGGTGGCCCCGGGGCTTATTGAGACCGATATGATTAAGGGCGCCCCCGTGGCGGACATAAAAGCCATGATTCCCATGGCCCGCATCGGCCGGCCGGAAGAGGTGGCCCGGGTGGTGCGCTTCCTCTGTTCCGAAGACGCCTCTTACATCACCGGGCAGGTGATTTCGGTAAACGGCGGGATGGTATAGCATTCAAGCTAAATATTCGAGGGCGCGTTATCGGTCGACGGCGTATTGTTATACAGCCTTCTCCCGCTAGCCTTCCCAAAAGCGCTATCTTGAACTCTAGATAATTTCCCGGCGGATAAAAATGCAGGCACAAAATATGAAGAAGTGTTATGAAGAAGTGTAGGATATCTCAGCTTGCAACCGGGGCGCTCCTGATCCCGGCCGTGTTTCTCTGGAGTGGCTGGGCGGATACCTGGGAGGCGCTGAAGGACGGCATGGGTACGGTGTCTTCCGTCCGGGCCGAGTTTGTCCAGGAAAAACATATGCAGATTCTCGCCAAGCCCCTGGTATCCGGCGGCACTTTCCAATTTCAGGCGCCCGATTCGCTGCGTTGGGCCTATGAGCACCCCGTTTACAGCATCATGATCATGCATCAGGGCAAAACCAGGCGCTATATTAAACGGGACGGAGCCCTGATCGAGGATGCCGGCGCCAAGCAGCCCACCATTCGGCATGTCTTTGAGGATATCATCCGCTGGCTGGGCGGACGGTTCGATGAAAATCCGGCTTTTGCCGCCCAACTGGTACCAGGCGGACGGATTGTACTAACCCCCAGGGACCCCTCCCTGGCCAGGTTTATCCAACGCATCGAGCTGGACCTCGCCCGTCGTCCGGGGGTGATCGAGGCGGTACGCATCTACGAGTCCGAGGATACATTTACCATATTGTCTTTTAAAAACGTGGTGCTCAATCAGCCGTTGCCCGAGACGCTTTTCCGACCCGAGACGCTTTCACGAAAGGTCTCATGAGACAGCTATTCATCCTGGCATGTCTGTGGGGGCCGGTTATGAGCCTGGTCCTGGGATGCCAGGGCCTACCACGCCTGAACCCCGTGGATGGCCCGGGATCTTTTTCCTATCAGGAGACCTGCTGCCGACCTTTTCCTCAAGGTAAATGGCAATTGCTCCACACCATCGAAACCACCTTCACCGGCGGAAACAGGGGTCTGCTCATGGGCGTGACCATTGTCTCTTCCCCGGACGGATCCGTGCACTGCATTCTCATGACCGTCGAAGGGCTGGTGCTGTTTGACGCCCGCTTTGACGGCAGAATCAACATCAACCGGGGAATTCCACCCTTTGATTCAGCGGGATTCGCCGAAGGTCTTCTAAGGGACATCCGCCTGGTTTTTTTCAAACCGCAGTCCCCCGTAACCCGTTTCGGTCGGCTGGAAAACGGTGCCCTGGTATGCCGTTACGGGGGGGCTGCCGAGGGTTGGGTGGATATCCTATTACCTGGGTATGGCTCTCAGGGAGACGGCTCCTGGGGGGACGGTTCCTGGGAGATCAGGGCCTATCGGGGGGACGGGCGCCTGACGCGCACGGTAAAGGGCGCATTTTCTGAAAAATCATCTGGCATGACCCAGGCGGGTCATGGCGTTTTGGCCGATAAGATAACGCTCACGGCACACGGTACCCCGCAGTACGTATTGCGTATGACCCTGGTGGAAGCCGTACCGCTGACACCTTAGGGTTTGTCTAATAATAAGTTTGCATTGTTAACCAAACCTTTTAATCCGTGCGCATGATTTCCGAAGCGGACGATGCCGTTTTTACCGGAAAATGAGTGCGGTTTGATTGAGTGGGTTGGCATGATTTGCTGACAAAGGACAATTCCATGAAATTTAAATTAATCTATCCCAAATGGCCGAAGCTGAGCCGGCAAACCGAGTTTCACCTTCCCCCCCACGGCCCGGTGGTCTTTGCGGCCACGCTGCCCGAGGATGTGGAGGTCGTCTTTGTGGATGAGAAGCTGCAATCCATCGATTTCGATGATCCTGTGGATTTCGTCGGCATTTCCATGATGCTGACCGCCCAGGTGAAGCGGGGCTGGGAAATTGCCGATGCCTACCGCAGGCGGGGTATTAAGGTCATATGCGGGGGGATAGCGACCATGCTGCATGCAGAGGAGACCATGCAGCACGCCGACGCGGTCTTTTTGGGCGAAGCCGAGGGGCGCATGGCTCAGGTGTTTTCGGATTTCAAAAACGACGCCCTGCGGCCGCTGTACGACTACCTGGATGAGCGACCGGACATTGATAGCGTGGGTCCAGCCCGGCGGGACATATTGCAGCGGGAGCTGTATAACTATAAAGGGGTGCAGATGGTGGACCTGGTTCATGCCTCCAGGGGATGCCGGTACAACTGCTACCCCTGCGCTGTAGCCTATCTCGGCGGCAGGGAATTCCGCCCCCGCCCCATTGACACCGCCATCCGGGAGATGGCCGGCATTGACAACAACCGCCTGTTCCTGGTGGACAACTCCCTGGCCCAGGACACGCAGTGGGAGATGGACCTGTTTCGGGAGATGATTCCCCTCAAAAAGAAGTGGTGCTGCCATCCCATCGAGGACAAAGCTGAAGTCCTGGACCTGGCGGCCCAGGCCGGCGCCTGGTATGTATACCAGGCGGTGTTCGATACCTCTGACTATATCCGTGACAGGATCCGCCGCTACCACGACCATGGCATCGGGGTGGAAGGCACCATCCTCCTGGGCCTGGACCATCACACGGAAGATTACATCAGGCGGCTGATCGACTTTCTGCTGGAAATCGATCTGGACCTGGCCGAGTTTACCATCCTGACACCGTATCCGCACACCAAGGCCTTTGAAGACCTGCAAGGGCAGGGCCGCATCTTTTCCCATGACTGGAACGACTACACCGCCGACAGGGTGGTCTTTCAGCCCAAACACATGTCCCCCCAACGTCTGGAAGACCTTTTTTATCATGCCTGGGATACCTTTTACCGGGATGCCTCCCAGGAGATCAAGATGTTCAGGCTCATGCAGCAGGTGGTCAGAAAGGAAATGGCCGACAACACTTTCAAACCCCGAAACCGGGCCCTCATTTCCCGGGCTTTCGGGAAAGAGCTCTCGACCCCCGCCTGACAGGACGGTCATATTCGGATTTTGCGGGACGTGGGAACATCGTCTCCCCATCGTGCATATGAAAATGTACTCATATGGCCGCAACACTCCGGCCTTATGTCCCGCAAATACCGATCGAGGTCCTTTAATGTGGCGGTGGGGAAGACCAGGAGATGCAGAAAATAATCAGGGTTGTAGGCGGCATGGACTTAGATGTGGAGCATCTGTTTGGGGTTTTTACAGGTCTCGTCTTTAAAAAAGCGGGTGAGGCACGATTGGATATGTGGTGACATACCCCTTTGTGTGTATGCGGCCTGGCAGATATTGCACTTGCTTTTGGGCGCCCGGTACTCCATTTTGCCTTCGATGACAAAGCGTTTAGGTTCTTTCCAGGTTTCCCGGTATCAGGAATCAGACATGTTTTCAATTCCATCCCTCCAGCCAAAGCCCGGGGCGGGGTTTGTATCGCTCAATAAAAGGGCTTCAAATGCGCCTGCCTGAGCAAATTGTCTTGACAAGCGCATCCTAACGTTACAAAAGGTTGTGGAAAAACAGGTGGTTTGCATTGCCATTTTACACTACTAATTCGCATGGCCAT
>CAZWGD010000264.1:0-3694 GCA_964633235.1 uncultured Desulfobacteraceae bacterium
TCCCATTCCATTTAAGCGTACTTTTTTCTGCTCTGAAAAAGCGTGCATTCTCCGGACAAACCATAAATGCTTCGACGGGCTAATCGGGGTGACGCTGTACGGCCGTGCGATGATCCATTTGCCGGGTTCCCTCGACAATTTCACGGAGATGTTCGGGCCTCAAATAAGGTGGGCATACATTGATGTTCGTCATCACAAACCCATTGGTTTGGTCAAAACGCAGGCTGCCGTGGGTGCCGACTCTTTCGGTGACAAAGTCGAATATTTCGGTGCCCAGGGCATAAATTAAGCGCCGCCGGCTAGTCGGTGTGACCAAATTGAATATCTCCGGACCAAAGGCGTATCCCGCCTTCATACTGACCAGGATGTTTGCGGGATGCTGGACAAGTCCGTGGAAGGCTTGCCAAATCCGCTTAAGGGCATCCGGGTAGTGGTGAGATTTTGTCATATCCCACCAGTCGGAATCGGCCGTGTAGCCGGCGGTATCGATTTTTCCCTCAATTTTCATCCGCGCCACGATCCCTTTGAAGGCCAGGGGGTCACCCTCGATGGCGTGGTATCGATACCGGTTTCCCCGCCTTTGGATCACCGCTTCGTCGTCATGCTGCAGTACGTAGATGGTATCGCCGGAAGCATAAAAACAATGCTCTACTCCTTCAGCCCGGGAAATGATACGGGACATGGGACGACAGTTGCGCGGCGCGGTATATATGGCCGCCGCGGATACAAAACCGTTGCGCAGGAGGATGAAATCCTTGGGCGCTTTGAGGGTTTGCGCATCTAGAAACCCGGCCTTTTCCAAGGGCGTAGACAGATCGACGGGTCGATTCTCCATGAAATCATTGCCGTGGTCCGAAAACAGCACCATGTCGAGCCGAAACGGCAGGCTTTCCACAATGTCGGTCAATTGCCTGTCGAACTTCCTCAAGAATTCCTTGAGGCTTTCCTTTCCCTTGATATGGGCAATGGGGTCGGTTAGACCGATATAGGCCACGAATCGATCGTTGGGATGCTCCTGTAAAAGCCTGGCAAAGGTCTTCATGGTCATATTGGTAAACAGATTCGGAAAAACGTACGAAATGTACCCGGGGAAACCGAGAAAATCAATTCCCGGTTTATAATCCTCGTGAACTTTGGGTGTGGAGAGGGCCTTTTCCAGCAGGCTGAACCCCATTATTTTTCCGGCATGGCGGTCGTAGTAGAGCCGTTCATATCCATAGGGGGTGCCGCCCTTCCAAATCCGTGAAAAGGAGGGCTTGGTGATGGATGGGAATACGCTGACCATCCGCGACGGCTCATAAAACGTGCGGAAATATCCCTCCTTTTTCAACTCCAACATGACTGAGTGGGGTATGCCGTCCATACCTAGGATCAGACATAAGGCCTTGTCGCCCCTGGGCCTATCCTCGAGATGGGCATGATCACTATTCCACCGGCGGTGCAGGTTGTAATTAATGGTTGCATAGACGCCCAGAACGAGTATCGGGCCGCTGACCGCCGTTAAGATCAGCAGGTATTTAATCGTTTTAAGGAGACGTGCTTTCATTGATCCAATGGAAACGTTTTGAAATTGGCCCATCCGGCTAGAGCCGGCTAGAAATGGACAAACCAGCGGATGTAGTAGCGGTTTGGTGCCGTCCCGAATTCGTCGTCGCGGCTTCCATAATAGCAAAAGGCGCCCATGCCCAGGGTCATGTCGTCGCTCAGGCTATACTCGACAGACGGGGAGATGAAGCCGGAGCGGTCATCGAGGTTTTCCAGAACCAGCAGGCCCAGGGACCAGAGCATGGCCGGCTGGTATGATGTGCGCAGGCCCACATGGTCGCTTCCGGTATCACCGCTATACCTGTATTCGCCAAGCAGGGTCAGGGAATTGGTAAATCCATACTCGGCGCCGATGATAAACTCGGTGTGACAGTTGCCGGAGCGCCGGTTGTGGAAACGGCCGCCTTCGCTGCGCAGCTCAATCCCGGTCTTCAGCAGCTGTCCTTCCAGCTCCCAGCCGATGACATCCAGGCGGCGGTCTGCATCCCGAAAGTATACCAGGCCCACGTCGGCATATTCAAGATAGCCCTTCAGCCGGGCCGCCACCCTGTCGCGGGCCACTGTGGTGTCGATATTGGCCAGTCGGCCCAGTGCGTATTCGTAGCGCAACGACTCCGTACCGACGCGTTCATTGATTTCGATGGCTTCGGCGTCAACGGGGTTAAACACATCGATGGGGTTCCAGATGCGGCCTACACCTAGGGGAATGCGCTGTTTGCCCACGGCCCAGAAGTGCTTTTCCCCCCGGTATTGGAGGTAGGCCCGGTGGATGGATGTTTGGTTGTTGAGGCGGCGGGGCCGGGTGGTATAGCTGGTTTCGTTATCGATCATAACCCTGCCGACAAGGTCTGGAAAGCGATCGTGTTGCAGGCTGAGATCGGTTCGCAGCCGGTTATAGTCCACGGTATGATGCTGATCCCCATAGCCCAGAATATGGGTGTTTTCAACGGAAAGGCTGGGAACGACGGCCAGCATTCCAGCCAAGACCAGGTTAGTCAAGCCGTTCATTAGCAACCACTCTCCCATCCTTCAGGATAATGGAGTGTTTGGCCTTGCGGATGACCAGGGGGTCATGGGAGGAGAAGATGATGGTTACGCCTTCTTCCTCATTGAGGCGTTGCATCAGATCCATCAGTGACGTGGCCGCTTTGGAATCAAGATTGGCGGTGGGCTCGTCGGCCAGGATCAATTTTGGTTCAGCAGCCAGGGCCCTGGCCACCGCGACCCGCTGCTGCTGGCCGCCGCTAAGCTGGTTGGGCAGTTTATACAGCAGGTCGTCGATGCCGAGCTTCGTGGCCACCTCCCGACAGCGCCGGTCGCATTTGTGCTGGCCGTGCCCCTGGAGCTTCATGACGTATTGGATGTTCTCCCGCGCCGTAAGCACCGGAATCAGGTTATAGGCCTGGAAGACAAAACCGATGTGATCCCGGCGGATCGAGGAGAGCGTGGCCTCCGAGAGTCCGGTGAGCTGTTGCCCGTCGAGAATGACATGGCCGCTGGTGGCGCTGTCCAGGCTGCCGATGATATTGAGCAGCGTGGTTTTACCGCTTCCCGACGGTCCCGAGATAACCACGAAATCCCCCTTTTCGATGCTGAGATTGATGTCGCGCAGGGCCTTCACGGCCACCTCTTCATCGGGCTGAAAGGTCTTGTTGATGTGCCGCAGTTCAAGAAAGTGCGCCATGGGATTTACCTTACCTTGTTGATAGCCTCAACGGGCTTTGATTTCTTTAACACCCGCAGGGGGATCAGCACGCTCAAAAAAGTCGCCAGGACCACGGCCAGCAAGGCCCGTGCAAAGTAGTCGGGGCGGATGACGGCATAGGTTACCGCATCCATACCGAATTCGTCGAAAGCGTCGCTGAACATGGAGAGATCCAAGCCGTGAATATGAAAATAGTAAAGGGTCGCCCAACCGGCGAGACCACCCAGGACAAAGCCGATAAACCCTAGAAAAAAAGATTCGGCAAAGATCATCCGGCGGATCTGCGCAAAGCGGGTACCGATAGCCAGCATGATGCCGAACTCCCTCAGCCGTTCCAGGACCGAAACCAGGATTACCCCGAAAATTCCCAGGGCGGCCACAAAGAAGATGATCAGGCCGGTGACCAGGTTGAAGCCCTCCATCATCACCCGGGACTGCATCAAG
>CAZWGD010000265.1:0-3692 GCA_964633235.1 uncultured Desulfobacteraceae bacterium
CTTTATCACGTGCCGCACGGGGTGGCCAACGGCATCCTGCTTCCCCACGGGTTGGCGTACAACTTTGATCAAGTAAAAGAAAAACTTGCTAAATTAGCGCCCTTTATGGGAATCGAGGCGTCCGGGATGTCTGTTAAAGCGGTGGCTGAACTGGTCATCACCGCCATCCGCAACCTGACGGGAGCCCTGAACCGGCTTGGCGCTTTGCCCCTTAGACTCCGGGATGCGGGGGTGCCCCAGGAGGGTTTGCAGGCGATCGCCGAGTATGCCGTGAACGACGGTACGAGCTGGTATAACCCCCGTGAAGTCGTGGCCGAAGAGATAGTCGTGCATCTCGAAAATGCATATTGATACAACCTTGGGTGAAGCATTGGGAGGAAATAAAGCATGGGATTTTTTAAGGATGCGGAGACATTTGAAAAGTGTATTGCCGGTTTTTTCAGGCTGATGGCCGAGACGCCGGTGATTGCGGATAAACTGTTGGCTTCCGACCTTATTATCCGGTTCAGGTACAGCGATCCGGATGTGGCCATACTGGTTGACTGCTCGGGCGACAAGGTAGACGTCAGGCCCGGGGACATGGAGACCAAAGAGGTCGTGGATATGGCCATGAGCGCCGATATCGCCCATAAATTCTGGTTCGGCAAGGTCAATCTAATGGCCGCGCTGACCCGCAAACAGATGATCGCCAAAGGCCCCATTCCAAAAATATTGAAGCTGCTACCCGCCATCAAGCCATCCTACGCCATGTATCCCAAATACCTGGAAGACAACCAGTACGGCGAATATAACATTTACTAATATCCGGAGAAAGGCAGCATGTACGGTTATGCAGGCAGGATACTTTACATCGATCTGAGTACCGGAAGCATAGATAAGCAGCCCTTGGATGATACTTTTGCCAGGAGCTTTATCGGCGGTTTGGGCTTCGGCGCCAAAATTTTCCTTGACCTGATCCGGGATAATCCGCATGTCGAGGCGTTATCGGCACACAACCCCTTTGTGCTGATGACCGGCCCGCTAACCGGCATGCCCATGCACGCAACCGCCAGGTGGACCGTCTGTTCAAAGTCCCCCCTCACGGGACTGTGGGGCGAATCCAATACGGGCGGTTATTTTGGTGCGCACCTGAAGCTCGCCGGCTATGACGGCATGGTCATAACGGGTAAAGCGCCCGAACCGGTCTTCATTCATATCGACGATGACAGGGTTACCATTCGGGAGGCGTCGGCCTATTGGGGGGAAGATGCCTATACCGCCAATGATAAGATCACCGCCGATCAAAAAGAAGGTTCCCAAAAGAACGGGCAGGTGCTGACCATCGGACAGGCCGGTGAGAACCTCGTCAGTTTCGCTTCGCTGATCAACAATAAGGGTCATGCAGCCGGACGCTGCGGCATGGGAGCCGTGTGGGGCGCCAAGAAATTAAAGGCCGTCTTTGTACGCGGAACCGGAAAGCTGAATATGGCCCATCCGCAAAGGTTCAAAGCGCTTAAGCAGGAGCTGAGGGCCTTGTACGGGGAGAATATCACCATTGAAGCCCTGCGCAGTTTTGGAACCGTCTCCCACATGGATATCGACGTGATTTCCGGTGATGTCCCCATGAAGAACTGGCAACAGACGGAGTGGGATCTTTTCGACGACATCGGCCCCATCGCCTATGGGGAAAAAATGCTCACTGGGAAAAGAACCTGTTACGCATGCGGCGTCTCCTGCAAAAGGGAGGCGGCGGTAAAAAAGGGGCCCTTCAAATTTGATAGGGGACCCGGACCCGAGTACGAAACCGTGGCCGCTTTCGGCACCATGTGCCTGAATCCAAGCATCGAATCCATCGGCAAGGCCAACGACATCTGTAACCGTTTCGGCATGGATACGATAACCTGCGGCGCCACTATAGCCTTTGCCATGGAATGCTTCGATAAGGGTTTGATCGATGAAAAAGATACGGACGGCCTCGCGCTGACTTGGGGCAACTCGGAAGCCATTGTAGAAATGGCCGGCAAGATCGGCCGCAGGGAGGGATTTGGCGCCGTTCTATCCCGGGGTAGCGCCCATGCCGCCAAACACATCGGTGGTGAGGCTATGGCGTTTTTAACCACCGTCAAAGGCTTGGAAGCCCCCATGCACGACCCCAGGGCCGCTCACGGCTATGGCCTGGCCTATGCCGTCTCACCCCGGGGTGCATGTCACAATGCCAGCCTGGAATATCCCATCGAGGGCGGGGGGATGTATCTGCCCGAATTCGACGATGCCATCGGGGATATTGTCGAAATGGACAGCCGGGGAAAAGCCGGAATCAATATCATTAGCCAGGATTTCGGCACCTTTTTCTCCAGCTGCGCCGTTTTCTGCAATCTCGGAGCAATGATTCTCAACGCCAATCAGGCTGTAGAGATGGTCAACCATGTCACTGGATTTGACTATACCCTTGAGGATGTCCTGCACATCGGCCGGCGGGTATGGTATCTTCGGCGGGGATTATCCAACCTGTTCGGTGCCGGGACCGCTGATGACGAATTGCCCAAACGGCTGATGACAGCATTGAAAGAGGGTCCCTCGGCGGAGAGTGTCCCGGATATGAACCTGATGTTGAAGGAATTTTATCAGCTGCGCGGATTGAATGCTAACGGCCTCCCCGAAAAACAGGTTCTGGAAAAGCTGGCGTTGCCGGAATTGGCCGAACTGCTCCATGGAAAATGATCACTTTCGGTAAACCCGCCGCCCAGACTGTCCCAGACTGGCTAGGTGCGCATCCATCCGGGAAAGCCCACCTTGTACCAGAGCCTGTGAACATAAACCACCACAATAGCCGTCACCAGCCGGGGTATCCAGAGCCAAAAGGGGCCGATACCGAAGGGCAGAAACAGCGCCGGATCTTCAAGCATGGAATGATTGATGCCGATGGACAGCTGCAGCCGTTCCAGATCTTTGCCCTCGAAGCTTCTTTCTTTGGCCTCTTGTACGATTGCCACGGCACCATAGGAAAGACCGAAAAGAACCCCGGTGAGCCACAGCATTCCGACCCGACCCTCCAGGCCCATCACCCTTAAGCAGGGGTGCAGCCACATGATGATACTGTCGATCCAGTTCAATTGTTTCAGGGTTTCCAGCAACATCATCAAGATCATGATAATGACCAATATGACAGCGCATAAATAAAGGGTTGAAAGGGCCCACTCTTTCATGGCCAAAAGGATCGGCTGCGTCGCGAAACCAGACCCGGTTGCGGTCGGCATCACTGTGGTATCGGAGCCCATGAACCTGGCTGTGATCATAACGGCGACCACGGAGGCCACCAACCGGAAAAGCGTGGCTTTAAGCGGGTTGAGACCCGATCGCCCCTGGATAATCCCCTCTTGTATCAAGTTATGTGAAATCAGGACAAAAACGACGATCAGGGTAGCCTGATCCGTGGAAAAAGAGAGCACTCCCAGGGAGGCCACGGTTGCATACGGCCCGACCAGGATGCCGGCCAGAATCGGCATCATCGCCTGGGGCGGCAGGCAAAGCAGTTTCATCACCGGAACCATTACCACATCGAAGGTTGTCAGCCACCCGCTGAAATCCAGAAGAAAGGTCAGCAGTGATACGGGTACCAGGATTTTCAGCAGCCAGATAAATCCCTCCCATCCCTTTTTAAGGCCCTGGCGAGCACTGCTTGTCAATTTTTTTCTTAAGCTGCCGTCCACGTT
>CAZWGD010000266.1:0-3676 GCA_964633235.1 uncultured Desulfobacteraceae bacterium
AGGATTTTCAGTTCTCTGCGTCTACCAGTTTCACCGCTCCGGCCTGATGTGTAAGTATTTATTCTGAATAGAACCCCTTGGATTCACATGGGGCCTTTATACGCAACTGGAGGGCCGATGTCAAACAAATTGCACCCGGCTTCAGGCGACGGCCTTGATCTTCTGGGCAGATACGACGCCCTCCCGTAAAATTCGCACCGGGTAACAACTGACGTCCACGACGGTGGACCCCTTCCCGCCGGCAAGGGCACCGGCGTCCAGGATTAGATCAGCCCCCCCGGCGATTTCATGGTCAAGCGTCTCGATCCGGGAGCATCCGCTGCGGGAAGAGACATTGGCGCTGGTACCGGTTAAGAAGCAGTCTGCGGCTCTGATCAAGGCGTGTGCCACGGAATTCTCGACCAGGCGAATGCCGATCTTGCCGGTGCCCGCAGTGAGGGCAGTCAGCCGGGTGTTATGGGTCTCGAATACCAGGGTGACTTTGCCGGGCCAGAAACGGTTCATGATTCTTTCCGCCGCTTCCGGGACACGGCGGACGAGTCCGGCCAGATCTGCCGGTCGGGTAATCAACACTGAAACCGGTTTGTTTGCGGGCCGCTGTTTGACCTGGTACAGGCGCTTTACCGTTTGGGGGTTTAGGGCATCACCTCCCAGCCCGTAAATGCAGCGCGTGGGAAAGACCACGATGCCACCCTGTCCGATCAGCCGGGCGGCCCTGGTGATGGCCTCCGGTTGTGGATCTACCGGGTTGACAGGTATCCGTTCAGCAGAGTTGCTCAATCTTTTTGGCTTTTTCGGCTACCTTGGCAGCCATCTCCGCCTTGTAAGCGGCCAATTTTTCAGCCACACCGGGGTCTGAAAGGGCGATCATCTGGGAGGCCAGTATGCCGGCGTTTTTCGCTCCGGGCTTGCCGATGGATACCGTGGCTACGGGGATTCCGGGGGGCATCTGGACCGTGGACAGCAACGCATCCCAGCCGTTTAAACAGGAAGAATCGATGGGTACGCCGATGACGGGCAGGGTGGTGTGAGCGGCGAGCACCCCGGCCAGATGGGCAGCATGGCCCGCACCGGCGATAATGACCTTGATTCCCCTATGCCTGGCTCCGGCGGCAAAATCCGCCGCCCGGGCCGGGCTTCGATGGGCGGAGGCCACAGTCATTTCGCAGGCGATGCCGAAGGTTCCCAGGATATCGGCGGCCCCTTTCATTACTTCATAGTCTGAATCGGAACCCATGACGATTCCGACTTGCACATTGGTTCCTTTATCCGTCATATTCACCTCGTATTCATTTGCGTGCTTGACACGGCACTAGCGTTTTTTTCTTTTTCCCTCGATGCCCAACTTAATGAGCTTGTCCAGCAGCTGCGTGAAGGAATATCCCGCTACCTTGGCCGCCTGGGGCAGCAGGCTGGTCTCCGTCATGCCGGGGATGGTGTTGGTTTCCAGAACGTACAAATCCCGACCCTTGAGCATGATATCGGTGCGGCTGTATCCCTGGCAGAACAGCGCACGATGGGCCAGTTTCCCCAGGGTTTGAGCTCTTTGGGCCACGGCGTCATCGATCCGGGCGGGGCATATCTCCCGGGTTGCGCCGGGCGTATACTTGGCCTCGTAATTAAAAAAGGCATGGGCCTTGTCGGGGATAATTTCGATGAGCGGGAAGGCCTCCAAATCATCGTTGCCCATGACACCGCAGGTCAGCTCGGTACCCTCTATAAAGGCTTCCACCACCACGATCTCATCATGTTCCCAAGCCTTGGTCAGGGCATTTTCGAGTTCATTTCCGGAGGTGATAATGGACATGCCGATGCTCGAGCCCCCCTTGGCGGGCTTGATCACCATGGGCAATCCGATACGTTGAACGCAGGTGGTAACATCCACGGCATCGCCCCGATGAAAGATAATATAGGGTGGGACCGGAATCCCCGCCGTTTCGTAAAGTTGTTTGGTGGCCAGTTTATCCATGGCCACGGCCGAGCCGAGAACACCGGACCCCTGGTAAGGAATATCCAAAAGTTCCAGCATACCCTGCACCGTGCCGTCCTCCCCGAACGCACCATGCAGGATGATCAGGGCGACGTCGATGGCGGGGGCGTCCTCAACAAGGCGCGGTAAATCGGTTTTGGGATCATAGCGGCGGATGGTATATTTTTCCTTGTCCAGCGCGGCGTATACTTGGTCGCCGCTGTTCAGGGAAACTTCGCGTTCGGATGAAATCCCTCCGCAAAGAAGGGCGACGGTCTTTTTTTTCATGGTATTTACCTCCCGGTATTTTTCTGGGATTAGGAACCGAAGATCTGCTGCTTGAATCGGTGAAACTCTTCCGTAGTAATATGGCCCCCCTCCAGGAGCTTGCCCAATTCATTTAATTCGCGTATGCGGGCCATGGTCGGATCTTCCAACTGCTTTCCTGCCCGGTCTTCGTGATGGTCGATCATGGTAACGACCTCAGAACCGCCGAGCTTGAGTGAGGCAAGGCCGTTTAAAAAGCTCACTTCCACTGGCCGGCCGTGAAACGGTGAGGCGTTTAGTGTATGGGCAATCGTTTTTCCACTTTTTCTCAAACGTCTAAAAATGAGATATCCTGAAACGCAGATAAGCACAAGTAAAGCGGTAATAACCCAGACCATATGGTTGATGATGCCGCCGAACAATAGAATCAGGAAGCCGATGAGCGCAATCAGGGCTACATGCAGGATCAGGATGACGTGGGCCGTGATGATACTTTGGGAGAGGCCTTCTTTGCGATTGCTACGGCTAAACATGCGCGCTTCTTTTTTCTGTACTGGATTACTTTACTGGGCTTACTATTTTAACGGCAGTTCCCCACAAACTTTTCAGTGTATCTTTGGGGCATTTCAAATTGAATCGGCCGCTTGGAAATCGAATTGAACTTCATGATCAAATAGTTCAATTTTTTTAATATCCTGTATTTTTCCTGTGTTTCGGCCATACCTTCCAGCAGTTCTTCTGTTTGATGAATCTTTTTTTTCAGTTCCATTTCCGGTGGAAGGCAGTCGGCATTTTTCAGTATCTTGTACGCCATACGAAGATCCGCGGGGACCGCAAGGTCATCTTCCAGTTTGAGGGGTTTGCCGGCACCGGGCAGGTTGTCGAGTTTTCCCTCCGCCAGAGCTTTGCGTATACGCTGTTCGACAATATTTTCAAAACCGTTTAACATGATCGCCCTTCCCAGGATGCGTGTGCCTCTATACTACAGGTAAGCGACCCTTTTCAAGAGTCATACACAGCGACATGAGTTCCATACATCTTAGCGTGTTGCGTCACTCTCTGCGGTGCCTGGTCACAGCACTACCAGGCTGCTGCGCCGGCTCCTCGTTCGCTCCTTACCTGAACAAGCACCTCAGACGCATGTGGCTGTGTATTGAACACAGGTGGAAAAATTGAAAGCCCCTTTGAGAAGAGCCAAAGGGGCTTTGCTATCGAATTCAAGATACATATTATGAGGTGCGCTAGCGGTCGTCGCCGTACTATTACACTGCCTTCTCTCTCTACCCTTCCCCAAAACTTTATCTTGAATTCTGCCTTTATTATTTGGTAGCGATGCAGGCCACCACATCTTTAGCATAACAAATTTAAATAATTAAAATAAAAGAAATATTATCCAAAAAATGCCGTCATAAATACCGTCACATTCTGCTTGCTACCCAT
>CAZWGD010000267.1:0-1769 GCA_964633235.1 uncultured Desulfobacteraceae bacterium
CTCCCAGGGGGCACATCCCACAGCTTATCTCCCTGAACCAACCTGGCCCGCAAGGCCAGGATCAAGCGGGGGAGGTTGATGTCCACCGGACATATCTCCCGGCAGGCGCCGCATAGCGTCTCCCCCAGACAGAGATCCCTGGCCCTGTCAATACCGGTCAGGAGGGGGGTGATCACCGTGCCCACCGGTCCGGAATAGGCAAAACCGTACGCATGACCGCCAATTTTAGCATAGACGGGACAGACATTCAGGCAACCGGCACAACGAATACATCCCAAGCTCTCCCGGAATTCGGGGTCGGCCAGAATCCGGGTACGGCCGTTGTCCAGAATCACCAGGCAAAACGCATCCGGCCCATCGGCCTGGCCCGGACCTCTCGGTCCGCCGATATAGCTGACATAGGTGGCCATGTTCTGAGCCGCGGCACCGCGGGCCAGCAGCCTGAAAAGGATGTCATGATCCCGCAGCCTGGAAGTTATCCGTTCCAGGCCCATGATGGCCACGTGAACCCTGGGGAGGGTCGCAGCCATGCGAATATTGCCCTCATTGGAAACGGTGGTGACATGCCCGGTCTCTGCGCAGGCAAGGTTGCAGCCCGAAATACCCATATCCGCCGTTAGAAATTTCTCCCGCAAAGCCCGACGCGCCGCCTGGGTCAGGGTCGGGGGATGGTCGCTGAAGGGAATGCCCAATTTCCGGGCGAATAATCGGCCGATGTCACCGCGGGTTTTATGAATGGCCGGTGCAATCATATGCGAAGGCTGTTCTCCTGCCAGTTGAACGATATACTCCCCCAAGTCGGTCTCAACGGTCTCGATTCCCGCCGCCTCAAGGGCTGTGTTCAGACCGATCTCTTCGGTTACCATGGATTTGCCCTTGACGATCCTCCTGACCCGGTATTGTTCGGCAATATCCAGGCAATAGCGCACGGCGTCTTCACCTGTATCTGCAAAGTATACCTGCCCGCCGTTTTGGCGAATTCTGTCCGCGAGCCTTTCCAGGAGAATATCCAGATGCTCGATGGCCTGCATGCGGATCTTATGGGCTTCATATCGCAGTCCGGGTCCTTCGGGCAGGGCCCGGTATGCGTCTGCAGTGCCCTTCCCAATACGGTCCTGGAGACCCTCCAGGGCGGCTTGCAGGGTTCGGTTTTTGAGGGCTTTCCTGGCAGCCTGGCGGTAGTTTGCGGTTTTTACCTCAACCATGCTCCTCTTTTCCCCCTAAACCCTCCAGTAGTTGAGCGATATGCATCACGCCAATGGGTTGGCGGAGGCGATTCAGCATACCGGCAATATTCATCAAGCAGCCCATATCACTGCTGACGACCGCATCCGCTCCCGAAGCAATAATACGATCAACCTTATCTTTAAGTATGGCGGTGGAAATGTCCGGGTATTTGACTGCGAAGCTTCCACCGAAACCACAGCATCTATCCGCAGCCTCCATCTCCACCAGTCGGCTTCCGCGCACCTTCTGAATCAGCCGTCGGGGTTGCTCGCTGATCTTCAATCCGTATCGCGCGTGGCAGGCATCGTGGTAAGTGATCCGGCCGGTGAATCGGGCATTGAGTTCCGTCACCCTTAAAACATCCACCAGGTATTCGGTAAATTCGAACGTTCTGGCGGCGATTCTTCCGGCACGTGCCAGGCGTTTGTCGTCATCCTTGAACAACTCTAGATAATGATGCCGAACCATGTACACGCATGACCCGGACGGGCAGACAATGGTTCGGCATCATTATCTAGAGTTGTTCAAGGATGACGACAAAC
>CAZWGD010000267.1:1779-3671 GCA_964633235.1 uncultured Desulfobacteraceae bacterium
GCAGACAATGGTTTCGGCCTCTCTGAAAAGGTCCAAAAACCTGGCGGCGGCAACGCGGGCCTCCTTCCGGTAGCCGGCGTTGTAGGCCGGCTGCCCGCAGCAGGTCTGATCGGGTGGATATGAAAGTGACAGTCCCAGGCGGTTGAAGATGCGTACCATAGCCTCGCCTACTTCTGGAAAAAAGGCGTCCACGAGGCAGGGAATAAAGAGGGTAATGTTGTTTGCAGGAGTCTTCATGCGGTTATTTGTGAAATTTCAACATGTTAGTGTTACATAACTATCTCTGGGTCTCTTGGGGAAGGTTGATTTAGGCCTAGATCAATACTGGTGAGGCAATTTTTAGGGCATCGGAAGTCCTTTATCATGTCGTTGTATCCATTTAACCGTCATGCACGCCGTATCATGATAGTACCATACCATGCCCCGCAAAAACAATACCGGCTCTCTAATCCGGCAGACAACCGTACTAAGGGCATCGGAAAATGTATCCGTATTCAATATATTGTTGAAAAAAAGGAAGGATCCATCTACTCTTAAGAACATGTGTTTATCCAACCGTCAATTTTCATGAAAGGAGGATGTTATGGGAACCAGTACAACCCATCGGCGGAAACGTGAGCCATTTGGAATGTATTTCGGCATGGTGATCTGTCTGTTGGCAATGGTTTTGACTATTCTTCCTGTTCAAGCCCAGGCTCGCAATATCAAGGTCGGAATAATTGACTGCTACAGCGGCCCCGCAGCCGTTTACGGCAAGGACGCCCTAAACGGCTTCAAGCTTGCGCTGGAAGACATCAACAAACAGGGGGTGCTGGGCAAAAAAATCGAGTTCACCACCAGGGACACCAAATTTAAGGTCGATATCGCCCTGAACATGGCCAAGGAGCTTGTCCTAAGAGAGGATATCGACGTCCTGGTGGGCACCATTAACAGCGGGGCCGCCATGGCCGTGTCTGCGGCGGTGGCCAAACCGGAAAAGGTCCCCTTCATCACCTGGATCTCTAAAAGTGAGCGTATAACTGGAGAAACCGGACATCGCTATGTTTTTTCATGTGGTGAAAACACAACTATGGCCGGAAAAGCCGGAGCTGTGGCTTTGGCTAAAAAGCCATATGTGAAATATTGGCTTGCCGGGGATGATTATGAATACGGACATGCCATTGCCAATGCGGCTTGGCGGAACCTGAAACGACTGAAGCCTGAGGTGGTGGAGGTTGGAAAATCATGGTGGAAACCGGGAGAACCTGACCTGATCCCCTATATTACCTCCATACTGTCCGCCAAACCGGATGCGGTGATTTTCTGTACCGGCGGTCGCAGCATGACCAATATCATGAAGGCCATCAAAGCCACCGGAATGGCCCAAAAACTTCCCATCTGGATTCATTCGGCCACGGATCATGCCGTGCTCAAACCTCTGGGAGCGGAAGCGCCGGAAGGTGTTATGGGTACCATCGATTATCATTTTTATCATCCGGATACCCCGGCCAACAGGGAGTTTGCCTCCGCCTTTGAAGCTGCCTATGGCAACCCACCGGGTTTTCCGGCGTTTCATGGGTATATTACGGCCCGTTTCATTGCCGCTGCCTTTGCTAAAGCGGGCGCCGTAGATAAGGAAAAATTCATTGACGCCATGGAAGGTATGCGGGTCGCCAGTCCCGTCGGGGAGGTAGAGATGCGTGCCTGCGATCATCAAGCGGTCCTGCCCATGTACCTAGGGATCACCAAGAAATCATCTGCTAAGAATTTCATCATCTCTTCCGATATCATCACCCTGACCGGCGATGACGTCATGCCCACATGTGAGGAAATCATGGAAGCCCGCAAAAAATAGGAGGGCGGCTTTAGCATGGATCTTGGCCAGGGTTTAAATTTAGGAGCTCTCGGAAGCC
>CAZWGD010000268.1:0-3670 GCA_964633235.1 uncultured Desulfobacteraceae bacterium
GATAATGCCTGACGGGATGTGTGCAGACGGCCCAGGAACCTCAAATGGTCATCGTGGAAGCTTTGCACCCCGATATTCAACCGGTTGACCCCGGCCGCGCGGTAGGCTGCCAAATGATCCTTTTGCATGGAAGAGGGGTTGGCCTCCAGGGTGGCCTCAACATCCGCTGAGAATCGAAAGCTGTTCCGGGCGTTGTCGATTATTTGCCGGATGTGCGTCGGTGTCATCACCGAAGGGGTTCCCCCGCCCAGATAGAGGGTGTCGAATTCAAAGGGGGGCGGGCCGATCAAATCCATTTCCCGAACCAGGGCCATCTCCCCTATCAGGGAACGAACAAAGGGTTTTTGGAGGGAGAGGTCGCTCAGCGAATAGAAGTCGCAGTAGGGGCATTTACGGCGGCAGAAGGGGATGTGGATGTACAATCCCGCTCGGACCCCGGCATGCATTCCCTTAACCGCTGTAGGATTCCGCCAGGTTGATTCCCAGATCGAGGGCCTGTTTGTTCATGCCGATAAAGTCGGACGCGATGCGGGCTTCAAGGGTCTTGATGATCGATTCCGGCTTTACCAGCCCGGTCAAGCGGATCACGGCACCTAGCATGCAGATATTGAAAACAATCGCTTTGCCGATGGTGTCCATGACGGATTGATACATGGGCAGTTCCTTTTGAATAGCCTCGACCTTTTTGTGGGTTTTGACATAGCGGCTGTCTGTAATCAGCAGGCCTCCGGGCCGAATGATGGATGAAAACCGGGCGTATGCCTCCCCGGTGAGACAGACCAGTACGTTGGGCTTGATGACCTTGGGATAATTGATGGTTTCCTCGGAAATGATAATATCGGACCGGGTGGCCCCGCCCCTGGCCGCGGCGCCGTAGGCCTGGGTCTGGACCGCATGTAAGCCTTCATGGAGCACGGCGGCCTCGGCCAGGACAATGGCCGCGGTGATGACGCCCTGGCCGCCGGAGCCTGAAAACACCAATCGACATCTTTCCATAGTTATCGCCCCTTCATCGCTTTGGTGATGATTTGATCATACTGACTGCAGTACTCCGGCTTCTCTTTCTGTAAAAAAATGCCGCGTTCAATCAGATGGGGATGCTCTTTTTTGGCCTTGGATCCCACGGGGGTGGTCTGGTCCCGCATGTACTCCAACATCTCCACGGCACCGCCCTGTTTATTCTTTCTGCCGAAATAGGTGGGACACTGGGACATGATCTCGACTACGGCAAAACCCTCGTGCAGGATGGCCTGCCGAATAAAATCGGAGATCTGTTTCACATGGTAGGTCGTGGTGCGGGCGACAAAGGTGGCGCCCGCCGCCGTGGACAGCTCAACCACGTCGAAGGCCTGATCGATATTGGTGTATGGAGCCGTGGTGGCCAGGGTTCCCTCACCCGAGAGGGGAGAGTACTGCCCCCCGGTCATACCGTAGATCCGGTTGTTCATGACGATAGCGGTCATATCGATATTCCGCCGGGCGGCGTGGATGAAATGATTGCCGCCGATGGAAAGGGCGTCGCCGTCCCCCATGGGCACAATCACGTTCAACTCGGGAAGACCCAGCTTAACGCCCGTGGCAAACGCCAGGGCCCGACCATGGATGGAGTGGAGGGTATGGAAATCGAGATACCCGGAGATGCGGGAAGAGCATCCGATACCGGATACCATGGCGATCTCGTTTTTGCTTAAGCCAAGCTTTTCTAGGGCCCGGATAAGACCGCTTAACACCGTTCCATGCCCACACCCCGCACACCATAGGTGCGGAAAATATTTTTCCCTGATGAAATCTCTCACCGCCACTGGTTAAACTCCCTTTCCCTGGATGATCCGCATGATGTCCCTGATATCGGTGGGATTGATAAAACCGCTGTCGATGCGGTTGGCCAGAAACACCCGTTCCGGATTATCCACGGCCTCGCAAACCGACCGGTAGATTTGGCCCATGTTCATCTCCACCACGGCCACGTACTTGGCCTGCGCACAGGTTTTACGAACGATATCTTCGGGAAAGGGCCACAGGGTTTGCAGCTCCAAAAGACCGATGCGCTCTCCCATGGGCCTGAGGTATTCCACTACATGCAGGGCGGATCTGGCCGAAGAACCGTAGGATACCAGGACATGTTCGGCATCTTCCAGGTAAAATTGCTTATACTTTGCCATCCGATTGGCGTTATTTTCAATCTTGTCCACCAGGTGCCGGATCAGGCCGTGCACCACATGGGGGTCGTCCGAAGGAAATCCCCACATGTCGTGAAACAGTCCGGTGACGTTATAGCGGTGGACGCCGCCGAAATCGGACATGGGAAGCCGGCCGTCTTCCCGGGGGAGATACGGGTGGTAGTCAATGCCCTCCGGCACCGAGGTGCGCAGTCTTTCCACCAGAGGGATTTCACCGGATTCCGGGAGGACCAGCCGTTCGCGCATGTGCCCCACCACCTCGTCGAAAAGCAGGATGACCGGTGTGCGATAGGTTTCGGCGATGTTGAAGGCTTCCACGGTCATTTCGAGCACATCCTGGTTGTTCGAGGCGGTAAGGGCCACGATGGCATGGTCCCCATGGGTGCCCCAGCGGGCCTGGTTGACGTCCCCCTGGCTTACATGGGTGGGGATGCCCGTGGAAGGCCCGCCCCGTTGAACGTTTACGATGACACAGGGGATTTCCGCCATGATGGCGTATCCCAGGGCCTCCTGCATCAGGGAGAATCCGGGGCCGGAGGTGGCGGTCATGGCTTTCTTGCCGGTCAGCGAGGCCCCGATAATGGCACAGATGGAGGCGATCTCATCCTCCATCTGGATGAACTTGCCTCCCCGTTGGGGCAATTTGAAGGACAAAATCTCGGCGATTTCAGTGGAAGGTGTGATGGGGTATCCGGCAAAGAAATCGAGGCCCGCATACAGGGCGCCCTCGACGCAGGCTTCGTTTCCCTGGACGAATTTTATATTTCCCTTCATGGTGATTCCTTAAAATACTATGGGGCCGGATGGAATGAGAGCGGCTGCATATAGACAGGTGTCCGCCGCCGAGTGGATCACTCCGTTATGACTTCGATGGCCAAATCCGGGCACCTGAGTTCGCAGAGTTTGCAGGCAATACAGTCTTCGTGTCTGCCTACCATGACTTTATCCGTTTTATCCAGCTCGAGTACATGCTTGGGGCAGAATTCAACACAGATGCCGCACCCCTTGCACCACTCCCTTTCGATGAGATGTTCCCTCAGCTTTGGTTTGCCCATGTAAATCCTTTCCAGAGTATACCGCTGCGGCGGCAGCCCTGCGGGCCTGATTTTAGCCGACTCTCGAAAATCATATACAGGAACAGGTTGCTTTTTACAAACCCTTATTGCGGAAGCGCACAAATCGGGCTTCCGACACTGGGAGGCAGACATGGGGCATCAATGTTCTGTTATATGTATTTATAAAATATACATTGACATTTACATTTAGATCGGATAAGATGAATTTCAAAAAACACCATGGGGTGAGCAGGGCAGGGTATGCCTTGCGCAAGGCCCGGCGGGGCGGGAGCGCCTGACCCCGTGCACGTGTAAAGCGGAGGAGCCCATGCGATCGGAACTGACGGCCAAACAAAAACAGCTTTTGAAGTACCTGCAGCGGCAAATCGCCTCGACCGGCGGGACCCCCAGCCTGCGCCGGGCGGCCCGTGACCT
>CAZWGD010000269.1:0-3662 GCA_964633235.1 uncultured Desulfobacteraceae bacterium
TTCGTTACCCTGTTCATCGGCATCCTGAACGTCACTACCGGGGAGTTTCAGTACGCTAACGGCGGGCACAATCCGCCCATTGTCATCTCGAAAAGCAGGGGCGTCATCTTTAAGGAAGACCTGAGCGGCCCCGTTGTGGGCGCCCTGAAGGGGATCGACTATGAAAACTTCAGCTTGAATTTCAGCTCCGGGGACGGCATCCTTCTTTACACCGACGGTGTCAACGAAGCCATGAATGCCGACGGGGATCTATACTCCGATGAACGGCTGCTGGCCAAGGTGACATCCCTTAAAGAGGCCACGGTAGAGGGGGTTATCGACGGGGTCATGGGGGAGATTAAAACCCATGCCGGGTCAACCCCCCAATCCGATGACATCGCCATGCTCATGATCAGGTATTTAGGGCCAGATCGTTAGGGCCGCAGACGGCTACCAGTTAAACGTCATCTCGAAACGTTGCCCACCCGGCAGCACCGACCGCGGCGGCGTCAAGCCGATGGTGAGTGGGATGAACCCCTGCGCATCGTACGCATCCTGGGTGACCGATACGTCCGGAGGAGGCTCCTGCCCCGTTTGCTGCCATAGCAGGGTCAGGGTTGTTTTCAGGTTTTGTTCAAGTTCATCCCCGGCCATCTCCTTATCCAGATTCTCCCGGCACCAAAACAAGAGCGTTAAAAGCCTGGAAACAAAAAGCTGAAATGCAAGGGACCCGCCCGCCCATGTCGACGCTTTGGGCATGATGGCCATATCCCGTTGCGCTAATCCCACCAACGGTGTATAGCCGGCTTCGATAAACTGCATGATGCGGTCTTCGCCCAGGATCGTTTCCGTTGGACGGGGACCGCTATCGGCATCATCTTGCAAGGCCAGATCCGTTAGCCGGATGTCCGTGTGCCGGGTAATCCGGCTGGGCCATCCGAATGAGACCACACTTTGGGCCGCCAAAGCCCCCGCGGCCCAAACCGGGCTTATCCACAGGGGATTCCCTTCTTCAAAAAAGACGCCTTTGGGCCGATAGGCCTTTCCGTAAGCGAAACGGGATAAAAAACGGTTGCATGTCAGGGCTATCCAATGACTTCCGGAAAGGGACTGAACCCGCCGGAGCTTGGCAAAAGCGGTGTCCTCGAGATGATGCTTCAGGTAGGAGAGCTTTTTCAGGCCGGCCCAGTCGTCCAGATCGAAATGGGCGGGAGGCACCCAGCAGACCGTGGGAATCAGTTGGGCCTCGGCAAAAGAGACGACTTTCTCCAGAAGCGCGGTGCCCACGAGCGTGCCGTTCATGGGGATGTCAATGAGGATGAGGTCCGGACGGTTTTCCACGAATCGACGGGTCATTTTCTCCATGGCGGCCGGTAGGGAGTCCGCCGTGGCGGGCACGATTTGCAGCCGGAGCCCCTCACTTTGCTTGATGCGGCCTTGCTTGAGCAGGGTTTCGATACCTCTCCAGCAGGCTTCATAGCGCCTGAACTGTTCATGGGAGAAAACAGCCTTCAATAGGGCTGCCAGGAGGGTTTCGATCTGGGAACGCCAGTGGGCCGGCCCACCGGATGACGACCCCACCCCGGCGGAGGGTGGACTAGGGGCGGCCACTATGGAGAGGATATCATCCACCTGGGACCCCTTGGATTTTTGGGGGGCTGTTTTGACGGGCGGTTGGATATGGACGGGTACATCCGACCACTCCGACTTCAGGCGGTCGGCAAGCCATTCCGGTGACCGGCCCTCGGAGACCGCTGCGTCGATGGCTTTGCAGGCCGCTAAAACATGTCGCAGATAAGCATTGTTGCGGATCACGCCGTCGGGCTTGAAATCTTTGAGACGTTGCATGCGGACGGTCAGCTCTTCTTGGGGACAGAGTTGTTTGGGCACGGGGATGGTCAGTTGAGGGGCGAACGTGCCTAGCGCATCGTCTAAAGTCTGCAGGTCCGCCGAAACCGGTTTTGTTCCGTACCCGCTTGGTGATGCGGGCGCAACGGGTGCAAAAACCAATATGGTGTAAGGTATTTTTTGGGGAATCCGCATACAACCTCCTTTCCCGTTGAGGGTACCCGTCGCGGGTAGTGGTGGGGGTACCCGATGAGCGTAGCATTAGACCGTTTTGATCCGTAAAAGGAACCTGTCGCCGCGATCATCCCATACCCTTGTCGAGAGCTCAATATAAATTTTAGTCCTGAAACCAATCGGGTGTTGACTTATGAGGGCATTAATCTATAATACCACTTCTTACTTTCCGGTACGCAAAGAGGGTGATCGATGGATATAATCGAACTCGGCAAGACCCCCATCAGTTCGGAAAACCCCTCGGGCGAGGATGCACGCTTTGAACCTGAATACGAGGATCTTCAGGGCGAAATTGAGAAGCTCTCCTCCCCCACCAGCCAAGGGGCGACCGATTGGAATAAAGTCATTTCCCTGTCAACCACCATTCTTGCCGAGAAATCCAAAAATCTTTTGGTGGCCGGTTATCTGAGTGTCGGCCTGCTGACAACCCGGGGATTGGAGGGGTTGCCGCCGGCCATGGGCATGTTCCGCGGCATCATTGAAAATTTCTGGAAAAATATGTACCCGCCCGTGAAACGCATGCGGGGACGCACCAACGCCTTGGAATGGTGGAACAACCGGCTTTTCGACATCATCCAGGCGTTTCCGGATGATGTCACCGTTCCAAAGGAGATAAAATCCGGGGTCCTCGAAGATCTGGACGCCATTGACGCCTTCCTTGGCGAGAATATGAAAGAAGCCCCACTCCTGCATCGGCTCCGGGGGGCCATCGATGCCGTTCCGACACCTCCCGAACCGCAGGCAGAGCCCCCCCCGGTTGCGGATCAGGCAACACCCCCGCATGAACAGCCGGCACCGGCTGCGCCCGCCCCCCCGCCACCGGCTGCACCGAAGGCGCCCGAAACGAGTCAGGACGCCCGCCAGGCGGTGCAGCAGTCCCTGGACGACCTTTACAAGACCGCCACCTACTTCCGGAAGGAAAACCCGGGAAATCCCCTGGCCTATCGATTCACCCGCCTGGCGGCCTGGCTTCAGGTGGATAACATGCCCCCCGCCACGGACGGCAAAACCCTTATTCCGCCTCCCGGGAATGAATTTATCAATGCCCTCAAAAACCTTTACCAACAGCAAAATTACCGGGACTTGCTAGAGGCCGCCGAATCCCGGGTCAATCAATATATTTTCTGGCTGGACCTGAGCCGCTACGTGTCGGAGTCCCTGGATGAGCTAAGGTATGATCAGGCCCGGGCCGTGGTAAATGAAGAAACGGCGCGCTATTTCAGCCGGCTGCCCGGTATCGGGAAGCTGGCCTTTTCCGATGGGACGCCCTTTGCCGATGAGTATACCCTGGGCTGGCTGAAGGAGATCAGCGCACCTGCCGGTGATGGATCCGCCGGCCCCGCGTCTCCGGTGGGCGGGGATGCCGAAAGCGCTGAATCGGCCGACCTTCAGGCCCAGGCCCAGGCCCTGTTCAAGGAAAAAAAGCTTGTCGAGGCCCTGGACCTGTTGCAGACGGGCATCATGCAGGCGGGATCGCAGCGCTCCAGATTTTTGAGGCGCTTGGGGCTTGCCGCCCTGCTGGTTAAGGCCAAAAAACCAGGGCTGGCGATACCCCACTTCTTGGAGACCCTGGCGGATATCGATGCCTACCAACTGAAAAC
>CAZWGD010000270.1:0-3594 GCA_964633235.1 uncultured Desulfobacteraceae bacterium
CGCATAAAGCGGATTTCGGGAAAAGGGCACCGCTAGCTCCCCGCCTAGCACAACCAAGGATAACTATACGGCAGAAAGATTTTTTTTCAAGGGAAAGTTGATAATTAAACCCATACACCGTCATAGACACCGTGGGAATGGTTATGTTATCATCACGGCACGATCTCCTTGCAAGTCTTCAACTGGAAAAGGGATATGCAAATCTACCCCGTCGCTTCCGGCGCCCTCGGTCGTCGAGCGGATGCCTTCATTCGGTCCGTGGACACCACCATCATCACCTATGGAATGCTCAAAAAGGGGGATGCGGTGCTGGCAGGTGTTTCCGGAGGTCCGGATTCGGTGGCCATGATTGATGTTTTGGCCATGCTGGCACATAAATATACCCTGACCCTGGGTGTGGCCCATGTGAACCATTCTCTGCGCCCCAAGGAGGCTGAGGCGGATGCACGTTTTACAGCCTCTTTTGCGCGCATGCTCAACCTGCCTTTTTTTTCCGATAAGATCGATGTGCATCTATACCGCAAAACCCACAAACTGTCCCTCGAGGAGGCCGCCAGGCAGATGCGATATACCTTTTTAAACCGTCTGGCGGATAAACACGGGTTTCAGAAAATCGCTCTAGGGCATCACGCCGATGACAACGCCGAACTGGTATTAATGTTTCTTTTGCGCGGAAGTGGTTCCCGGGGGCTTTCCGGCATTCCACCCATGCGGCAGGACCGCATCATTCGGCCCCTGATTCAATCCTCTCGTATGCAAATTATGGATTACCTAAAAACCAGGGGGTTGTCTTATGTGATGGACAGCACCAATACGGATACCCACTATTTACGTAATCGGGTGCGTCGAGACCTAATTCCCGAATTGAAAAAAGCGTACAATCCCCGGATTACACACACCCTTAATCGTTTGGCCGCTATCATGGAGGCTGAAAATCAATGGATGGAGGGGGAAACCGATACTGTTTTTCGGAACGCGGTAGTGGAGATAACGTCGGAGCGGGTGTCGCTTTCCGTTTCTAAGGTCAAGGAGTTACATGTAGCGGTCCTCAGACGGCTGATTAGAAGGGCCGTCGGGCATATCAAAGGGGATCTGCGACGTATTGCCTATACCCATGTAACCGCCGGCATACATCTGCTGCGTCAAGGACGGCCCGGTGCCCGCCTGGATTTCCCTGAGGGTGTTACCGTATCACTAGATGATGATGCCTTGATATTTTCAAGACACAATTCCGGACGATTTCGTCGTAAGACGGTTCCCGAAGTATCGGTATCCACCCCTTTTCACTACGAGATCTCTCCCGGTGAATCGGTTTCTATAAAGGAAATTGGCGTGAATTTACGCTGTGATACATTGGACGTCGCCGATATTGGAGATCTACAGACTCAGGGGAGGAGTGTGGCCTGTCTCGATGCACAGCGGTTGGCTTTTCCACTATTTGTTCGCAGGGTCCTGCCGGGTGACCGGTTCAAACCGTTGGGCATGACCGGTACCCAGAAGGTCAAGAAGTATTTCAGCTCCCATAAAATAAAACCGGCCCAACGGAAGCGCGGTTGTGTTTTGCTTAGCCGCAATAAGATTGTCTGGCTTGTAGGGCACCGTATTGACGATAGGGTTAAAATAACCTCCTCCACTGTAAAGCTGTTGAAGGTCGAATATTTCTTGATCGAACCGCCTTGCTTAAGTCACAATGATGATTAATATTGGTTTGGTTTATTTTCATTAAGCCAAACTGTTTCAGCAGTTTATTCGGTGCAATCGACTGCCCCTCAATCAGGAGGTAACGGATATTGAATCCTTTCTATAAAAACCTGGCCCTTTGGCTTGTGATCACCTTGATGATGATCATGCTGTATAACCTGTTCAATCAACAGCAACTCTCTGAAGCCACGATCAGCTATTCCGATTTTCTGACCATGGTGGAAGAAGAGAGTGTCGACAGCGTCGTGATCCAGGGACAGGAGATCTATGTCACCGACCTCAATCGAAATCGGTCCAAGGTTTACGCGCCCCAAGACAACGACCTCATCGGCCTTTTACGGGACCGGGGGATTTCCATCAACGTCAAACCGCCGGCCGAATCGCCATGGTATATGTCGGTTTTGGTCTCCTGGTTCCCGATGATCGTGCTCATAGGCGTGTGGATCTTTTTCATGCGTCAGATGCAGGCGGGCGGCGGCAAGGCGCTCTCTTTCGGCAAAAGCCGTGCCAGACTGCTATCCGACCAGCAGGAGAAGGTAACCTTTGAGGATGTAGCCGGTATTGACGAAGCCAAGGAGGAACTGGGAGAAATCGTGGACTTTTTAAGGGATCCTAAAAAATATACCCGTTTGGGTGGAAGGATCCCCAAAGGGGTACTTCTCATGGGCTCTCCAGGCACCGGGAAAACGCTTCTGGCCCGTGCCATTGCAGGGGAAGCCGGGGTGCCCTTTTTTAGTATTTCCGGTTCTGATTTCGTGGAAATGTTCGTCGGCGTCGGGGCGTCCCGTGTCAGAGACCTGTTTACCCAAGGCAAAAAAAACGCGCCCTGTATTATTTTCATAGATGAAATCGACGCCGTGGGCAGGCATCGCGGCGCCGGTCTTGGGGGCGGTCACGATGAACGTGAACAAACCCTGAATCAGTTGCTGGTGGAAATGGACGGCTTCGAGTCCAACGAGGGCGTGATTTTAATCTCCGCCACCAACCGGCCTGATGTGTTGGACCCGGCTCTGTTGCGCCCCGGTCGATTCGACCGACAGGTGGTTGTCCCCATGCCCGATATCAAGGGCAGGGAGCCAATTTTAAGGGTGCATATGAAAAAAACACCGGTGGATGACAACGTGGATTCTAAAATCCTCGCCAAAGGAACCCCCGGATTTTCCGGGGCGGATCTTGAAAACCTGGTCAATGAAGCCGCCCTTTTGGCCGCCAAGCGGGAGAAAGAGAAAGTCGATATGATCGACTTCGAGGATTCCAAAGACAAGATTTATATGGGGCTGGAAAGAAAATCGAAGGTTATCAAAGAAGAAGACCGCAGGACAACCGCCTACCATGAAGGCGGTCATGCGCTGGTGGCTCGTTTTCTGCCCAACACCGATGCGGTCAACAAAATCACCATTATTCCCAGGGGCCGCGCAGCGGGCGTTACCTGGTTTTTGCCTGAGGAGCGTGATTTTAAATATAAAGATCAACTGCAAAGTGAACTGTCAGTGGCCTTTGGCGGCCGGGTGGCAGAAGAACTTGTTTTCGGCCGTATCAGCACGGGAGCTGCCAATGATATCAAGCAGGCCACGGAACTAGCTCAGAAGATGATAAGAACCTGGGGTATGAGCGAAGCCTTGGGACCCCTGTCGTATGATCAGGGCGATGAACAAATTTTTCTGGGCCGTGAAATCGCCCAACACCGTGATTATTCAGATGATACGGCCAAGAAGATTGATGAAGAGATATACCGTCTGGTTGATCAAAGCTTTCAGCGCTCAAGGCAGATTTTAAATAAAAACCTGGACATCCTCCATAAATTGGCCGACCTTCTCCTGGAGAAAGAAACCGTTATGGGTGGCGAACTTGATGAGCTCATTAAGGAGATGAGACCGGGCTTCAAGTTTCCAT
>CAZWGD010000271.1:0-3577 GCA_964633235.1 uncultured Desulfobacteraceae bacterium
GATCAAGATGCTGGAAGGTTGCTGCTCATGGCCTTCGGAACTTGCTGAAACGTACACGGCCCGGAGCACATGGGAAAATCTCACCCTTGGCGATGTCCTGGATCGAAGCGCCCGGCACTTTTCCGAGCGAGAGGCCCTGGTGGGCGTATCCCCCGTCATGGGTGAGGTGCGAGATACCTATCATGATCTGAAGATAAAGGCGGACCGTCTAGGCCTCCAATTCTTGCGCCTGGGATTAAGGCCCCTTGACCGGATCATCCTCCAGTTGCCCAATATCCCGGAATTCGTCTACGTCTACTTTGCCCTTTTAAGGATCGGCGCCATCCCGGTCATGTGTCTCCCGCCCCACCGCCTGAGCGAAATAGAATACATAGCCCGACACACCGGGGCCAAGGGCTATGTCATACCTTCGGAGTTTCGGGACTTCAACTATCTTGAACTGGCAAAGGACGTCCGGGAGACGGCCTCTCATCTGGAGCATGTGTTTGTGGCAGGTGGCGAGGCCCCTGAGGGCACAATCGCCCTGGCCGAACTTCTGAAACAACCCTTGGAAAAAGATTATCCTGAAGATCACCTGAAGGTCTATCGGCCCAACCCCAATGAAGTGGCTGTTTTTCAACTCTCGGGCGGCACCACGGGGCGACAGAAGGTGATTCCACATACACATAATGACTATGTCTGCTGCTGCAAATTCAGCGCCCTTATGGTCGGCTTTACGCCCTACAGTATCTTTCTCGCCAGTGCGCCCGTGGCCCACAACTTTTCACTCACCGCCCCGGGGCTTAACGGTGCGGTCTATTGCGGGGCCAAGACCGTCCTCGCTTTGAACCCGGACCCGGAGACCGTCCTCCCCTGGGTGGAAGCGGAAAAGGTCACCTACATGAACGGAGTCCCGACCATGATCATGAACTGGCTCAACCACCTCGCGAAGGGGCATTATGACGTCTCTTCCGTCAAGGTTATTGCCGGCGGCGGTTTCAGGGTTAGCCCCCATCTCGGGCGCCGGGTGCAGCAAGAACTTGGGTGCCGGTTGCAGCAGAACTTCGGAATGGGCGAGGGCTTCCACACTTGCACGCGCCTGGATGACCCGGAGGAAGTGATTATCGAGACCCAGGGCCGACCGTTGACCCCGGAGGACCATATCAAGATCGTGGATGACGATGGGGTGAAAGTCCCCTTAGGAGAAATGGGGGAGCTGTGGGCCCGGGGCCCAACCGTCATCCGCGGGTATTACCGGTCGGAAGAGCACAATCGAGACGCCTTTGATCCGGAAGGGTTTTACAAAACCGGGGACATGGTGCGGCAGGACAAGATGGGCAACCTGACGGTTGCAGGCCGCAAAAAAGACATGATCAACAGGGGAGGCGAGAAAATCAGCGCCGAGGAAGTGGAAGGCCTTATCAGCGGACATCCCAAGGTTCTCAATACGGCGGTTGTGGCCATGCCGGACCCGCTTTTTGGGGAAAAATCCTGTGCATACCTCATTCTGCATCCCGGGGAAACCATGGCGTTCGAGGAACTCAAGGGGTTTCTAATGGAAAAAAAGATTGCTAAATTTAAACTGCCGGAGCGGCTCGAGGTGGTTGAAGAGTTACCCCTGACCAGCATGTCCAAGGTATCCAAAAAGGACCTGAGAAAGGACATCGCAGAAAAACTGGCCAATGAAAAAGGGAACCCGACCCTTTCCGGCTCTGTTTAATTTCCCAAAAGGAACCCTATTCTATCCTTGGCGTATCTCGCCCCCATCCCGGAAATTTTAGCTATGATAAGCCGTTTTTACTCCACCGTTTTAAAGAAATGGGGCCAGGAGCCGGCCTGCAGCAAAACCTGCGCCACCCAATGCATTTTTTGGGGCAACACAAAACGGCTTGCCGAAAGAATCGTTACGGAGAAGAGTTCTATACGGACATAAGGAGACGATAAATGAATAAGCGCTGGAGAGAAGTCGCCGCGGAAGCAGAAGGGAGGCAGGAAGCTCAATTTAATACCTGGCTTGCGGGTGAAGGGATCCCCTTTATCGACACCGCCTCCGAAACGGCATATAAAGAACGGGTTACCCTCATCAAAGATGCAATCCAGTTGCAAAAGCGCCCCAAACGCATCCCAATTTGTCCCTCCACCGGCTTCTTTCCCCTCCAACACGCTGGCGTTACAATGTATGAGGCGATGTATGACTATGATATCCTCACCCATGCTTGGGAAAAATATTGCCGTGATTTTGATCCGGATGTCTTTAGCTCCCACAACACAGTCGTCCCGGGTTGCGTACTGGATATTTTAGATTACAAACCGTATCAATGGCCCGGCCACGGCGTGCCCAAAGAAAACGAATACCAGTATGTGGAAAAGGAATATATGCAGGCCGACGAATATCAGGACCTGATTGACGATCCTAGCGGATTTTTCCTGAACATATACTTTCCACGAATTTTTGGTGCCTTGAAACCGCTGGCGCGCATGCCGGTGCTCCCGACTGTCAATGAAATTCCCTGTGTGCCGCCGGCTCTGATTCCATTTGCTGCGGACGAGGTCCGATCGGCATTTGAAAACCTCGCCCGGGCCGGCAGGGAGACCGCCCGCTGGATGACGGTTATACGCCGCCTGAATAAAACCCTCATGAGCCGGGGCTATCCCCTCTTTTCGGCCGGGTTCACTAAGGCCCCCTTCGATGTAATTGCCGACACGCTTCGCGGCACCAGGGGCGTATTAATGGATATCTACCGCCACCCCGATGAACTGCAGGAGGCCTGCGAAAGAATAACGCCTTTTATGATCAAGTCCGGTGTGGCCTCATGCAAGGCCAACGGGCATATCATGCCGTTTATACCGCTCCATAAAGGAGCGGACGGATTCATGTCAAACCCACAGTATGCGACTTTTTACTGGCCGACCCTCAGAAAGCTCATCATCGGACTGGTAAATAAGGGACTTGTGCCGCAATTGTTTGCCGAGGGGTGCTACAATCAACGGCTTGATTTGATTTGCGATATTCCCAAGGGTAAGGTTGTGTGGTGGTTTGATACAACGGACATGGCCCGTGCCAAAGAAACCGTCGGGCGCGTGGCGTGCATTGCCGGAAACGTTCCTTTATCCATACTTTGTACGGCAACCCCGGAGGCGGTTACGGCTTACTGCAAAGATCTTATCGATCAGGCCGGCACCGACGGCGGTTTTATCCTTTCAACCGGGGCGGGTCTTCAAGGGGCCAAAGCTGAAAACGTTAAGGCCATGATCGAATTTTCAAAAGAATGCGGCGTTTATGAGTGATTGCGCCCGGTGCGATCAAAAAACATATTATAGATAATCGAAAGGGGGCCGGAAAATGGCCGATGAACTGGTCGAGGCCATAACGAAAATGCGGGAGCCGCAGGCGCTGGGGCTGGCGGCCGCAATGCTCGAACAAGGGGCCGACCCCATGCAAGTCCTCGGAGCCTGCCGGCAGGCGGTTGAAGTCGTGGGCAAGCGGTTTGAAAAGGGTGAGTATTTTCTACCGGAGCTGATTATGGCCGGCGAGATGCTCAAGAAAATTTCTGAAATAGCCAAACCATTTTTCAGTCCGCTTTCGGGAACAAGACCG
>CAZWGD010000272.1:0-3572 GCA_964633235.1 uncultured Desulfobacteraceae bacterium
CCATCCCTCATCTCCATCTGCATGGGCTACACGCAGCCAATTGCCTTGGCGTTTAATTACCCGAAAGGGCACCCCTTTTTCCGTGGTGAACAGTATCTCATGGCGCGTCCCCGGTCCGGACCGGACATTACACGTGGTCTTTTTGGTAATTACCGTTTCGACCTTGTTCAGGAGGCTTTTGTGGACCCAGCCCAGGTCGCCTTCGAAATCCTTGAAAAGGCACCAATTCCCGGCTTTTTCCTGAATCGAGACGGGGTAATACTTGCCCACCTGCCACATAATATCGTACTTGGTCCCCGGACCGGAGCGGATATTGGCCTTTGAGCCTGAGATGGCCAGGCGTTCCGCAAAGGCAACCCCCATGCCCAGCAAGATGATTAACGGGGTTAGTAAGAGGATTGATCCTAATTTTCCTGCTGACCGCGTCATTTGATTATCCGTTAACGCTTACCTGTGCGCACCCTTAGTCGGGTCCCGGAATCGTATAGGTCGCACACGAGCCGCTGGAGCAGCTCCTGGTCTGTGTGCTGGATCCCTGGCGCTGTTGGGCCCCGGTGCCCATGGCATAGCTCGTATGACTCATAATCTTCTGGAAATCCCCCGACCCGCAGTGGGGGCATTTCAATTCGACCGCTTTGTCATCGCCCATCAACAGCAATTCGAATAGGTCTTCGCACTTCTGGCATTTGAATTCATATATCGGCATCCGTACTTCCCTCTTGTTAAGTCTTATCAATTTTAGTCGTATCAACGGGGCCAATCAAAAGAAACACCCCTTTGCTCTCGTTGGGGCCAGACAATAGGCCAAAAGCGACGGATTTGCAACTGAAATGTTGACCGGTCTGTTGGCGGCAGGGTCGGCGGCGCCACAAAAGGCACCATCCCCGAGCGATATGCGCCTATCCGTTTTCCGGTGATTTCCGATGTTCGGTGCGGCACGCCACCAGGGGCTTAATATCCAAAACCGGGGTACCGTCAACCATGTCCAGCCATTTAACCCGCAGAATATGCCCGTCGATGTCCATAATTTTCACTACAGACATGCCGATGGGATTGGGACGTCGGGGTGAACAGATGTTAAACACACCCTGGACCGCATGGCTATGGGGAGGTGTCTGCTGAAGAAGGTCCGGTGTAAAGGCGGGGCTTTTATGAAAATGAAAAAGGACCACCACCTCCTGACCCGGGGTCATTCCCATGAGCCCCTCCTGATAGGCCTCCTCCAGAACCAGCAGGCCCTCGGTTTCCGACACGGACCAGTGCCGGGGAATGCATTCAACACTCGTCCGCACCACGCCAATCGGTTTCATATGGATATTCGATATCATTTCATCCTCATGCCGGTCATCCTTTTCGGATCACCCTTTTCTGGCGAGTTTGGCCACCACTTCGATATGATGGGTATGGGGAAACATATCCACCGGCTGAACGGCCACCACACGATAACGGTCTTTCATCAGGGATAGATCCCTGGCCAGTGTGGGGGGGTTGCAGGAAACATATACTACCCGCCCGGGGCCTGACTCAAGCACCTGTTTGACCACATCTTTATGCATTCCCACCCGCGGCGGGTCAATGATCATGACGTCGGGGGGCTTCCCGGCTCCCGGAAAGCTTTTGCGGATATCACCGGCAACAAAACGGCAGTTGGAGATACGGTTTAAGCGGCAATTGGCCCGGGCATCTTCCACCGCACTCTCGGTGATTTCAAACCCCGTAATGGTTTCCGCCGCTCCGGCCAGGAAAAGCGCAATGGTTCCGGTGCCGCAGTATAGATCGACCACGGCCTCATGGCCTGATAGTTCGGCATAGGTTTTGACCACACGGTAAAGTTGTTCGGCACCCCGTGTATTGGTTTGAAAAAAGGAATTGGCTGAAATCTGGAATTGGAGCGCACCGATATGTTCCCTGAGCAGGGAGTCGCCGGCCAGGCGGATTTCATGCTCACCAACAGCGATCCCTGCCTTGCGGGTATTGATATTGTTCACCACGGATATCACCCGGGGATATTTGTCCAGCAACTGATCGGCCAGGGGTTGAACCGTACGGCGGTCCTGGTCGGCGGTGATGATGTTTACCATCCATTGGTCCCTGGAAACGGAGTGGCGCAGCATGAGAAACCGCCAGAACCCTACGTGGCTCCGGAGGCCGTAGACGGGTATCTTCGACTGCCGGATATAGGCCCTCACATCCGCTAAAATCCGGTTCCCCAAACCCGGCTGTAAGAGGCAGGCATCGATATCCAACACCTTATGAAACGTCCCCGGAACATGCAGGCCCAGGGCAAAACCGGTATCCATGGGCTTCCCATTCATCTCTGCGGGCAACAGCCAGCGTCGATCCGAACAGGAGAACTCCATCTTGTTGCGATATCCAAATATGCGGTCGCAGGGTATCACGGGGTTCTCCCGAATATCTTCCAAAAGGCCGATATGACGCAGGGCATCAGCCACATGCCGTTGTTTGTAGACCAGTTGTTTATCGTACCGCACGAACTGCCACTTGCATCCGCCGCAATGACCGCTATAGGGACAGGGGGGGGCTACCCGGTACGGAGATGGATCTATCAATTCCACCACGCGGGCCTCAGCGAATTTTTTTTTCTTTTTAAAAACCTGTACCGCTACCCGGTCCCCGGGGACGGCTCCGGGCATGGTTTGCCTGATGAAAATGACAAACCCGTCCTTTTCGGCCAATCCATGTCCTCCAAAAGCCATATCGGACACGCCAAGTTCCAGGATCTGTCCTCTTTTGACCCCCATATGCTCATATTCTCCACTACCAAATGTTCCGCACACCCGGTGGCACCCTTTTCGATCACTTTCCAGGTCGGGAAGCCACCCCATGTCTACGACGTGGATGCGGGCTAAACCGCATAGTTTCTTTCAATTTTCATGCACTTTAACCGTAGGGCCTAACGGCGAAAGATGCCGCTGATGATATAGCATATCAGTCCCGTGGCGAACATCAGGATATACAAGGGCATAGACACGATATAGTCGGCGGCGGTATGAACCATCGTCCAGGGGATAGCCTGCACCCATTCCAGATATTGAGCATCAACCACATCCTTTAGGGCCAGCTGCTTCCAATTGTAGTTCTCGCGAATGAACGCGGATATACCCTGGAATAACAGCAGGAGCAAGCTGCCAAGCCATAAAAAGCTGCCCAGCCAAACCAGGCCTCTCATTTTTTCCACCTCCCTTTTACAGGTTTTATTGCGGAGTTCATAGATAATCGATCCATTTCCACTGCACCTGTCCGGCCGTATGCGTATACCCTAAGCTGCCATGATCAAAGGCATGGGACAGGGCCGCCGAGATGTTGTTCCGCTGCGGAGGATTATGGGGTTCGATTTTCTCGGCAAGTGTCATTATGGCAGTGGCTGCCGAAACGGGACCGGCCCCGTTCAACCAGGTTCCCTTCTCTTCAATTTCACGCCTCATCATAAGATCGTACAGTATTTGGATCCGGTCCAGGTTCATGATGTGGGTGCTTTGATCGTCAAGCGGTGTTCCGGCGGCAAGCCCCCTCCTGAGCTCACTATACCAAGCTTCGATTTTTTTCTCCCA
>CAZWGD010000273.1:0-3536 GCA_964633235.1 uncultured Desulfobacteraceae bacterium
TTCAAGGGCAAATCAGCGCTGCCCGCGGGCGGCGGGAGATGCGTCACGATCCCTGCCAGTACGTCCTCGATGCCGATGCCCTCTTTAGCGGAGGACAGTATGGCTACATCCGCGTCAAGGCCGAGGTCCTGCTCGATTTGATGCTTGACCCTGTCGATGTCGGCCGACGGCAGGTCGATTTTGTTAATAATGGGGATAATCTCCAGGTCGTGCTCCAGCGCCAGATACAGGTTCGCCAGGGTTTGGGCCTCAACCCCCTGGCTGGCGTCGATCAACAGCAAAGCTCCCTCGCAGGAGGCCAGCGCCCGGGATACCTCATAGCTGAAATCGACATGTCCGGGTGTGTCGATCAGGTTTAAATCATATATTTCGCCGTCCGGCGCATGATAGGGCAGGCAAATGGTCTGGCTTTTGATGGTAATGCCCCGCTCCCGCTCAATATCCATGGTATCCAAAATTTGGTCTTTAAAATCCCGCGCGGATATGATATGGGTAGCCTCTATCAGACGATCGGACAACGTCGATTTGCCGTGATCGATGTGGGCGACAATACTGAAATTACGTATATTCTTCATATGCTAAAGTTGAGATGGTCCCGGTCAAGTTTTTCCTTCCACCCCTGCCTGCATGACGCATCAACCGGTAAACAAGGCAAAGGAGGTCGGCCGGATTTAAGTGCTAAAGATATAAATCTATCAGATTTGCTTTGACAGTGTCAACAACCGGAACTAGAACTCATACGGCTACGCGTTTCGGCTCGTCCTGGGATTATCTGAACAGTTCAATACCCAGTTTAATACTGGTTCCGTACTGATTATGGCTGCACATTGCATACACATTGTAGAAGACGACACTGAACTCGGACAAATGATGCATCAATACATGGTGCAGTCGGGATATGAAGCCCATGTATCAGAAAGCGCCGAACAGGCGCTTGAACTTATTAAGTCCACCCCCGTCGATGTTATCATCACGGATATCCGCCTACCCGGAATCAACGGTCTCAAGCTCACCGACATCTTAAAACAACAGTACGATATCGATATCATCATCATGACCGGCCATGGCTGGGAGTACTCTTACGAAGAAGCCATCAATAAGGGCGCCAGTGACTTCGTCTGCAAGCCGGTTCGGCTGGAAGAACTGCTTCTCAGGATAAAGCGGGTCCTCACCGAACGCCAGTACAGAAAAGAGCGCAAACAGATGCTGGCTGAGCTGAAAAAGCTGTCGATTACGGACGATCTGACCAAGCTGCATAACTCAAGGCATTTCTACAAGCAGCTGGAAATCGAAGTGCAGCGGGCCATGCGCTATCATCACCCCCTGACTCTTTTGCTCATGGATATCGATCATTTTAAAAAGTATAATGACACCTACGGGCATTTGGAAGGGGATAAAGTCCTGGCCGGCATCGGCCTGGTGCTGAAAAGCTGTTTGCGGGCCAATGATACCGCCTACCGCTACGGCGGAGAGGAGTTCACCATCCTTTTCCCGGAAACGGGTTTGGTGAATGCCCAAATCGTGGCCGACAGGGTGAAATCCATCGTCCAGGCTCAAAAATTCTCACCGGTTCCCGACGCTGAAGCAAGTGTTACCGCAAGTATCGGCTTAACCGAATATCAACGCGGAGAGGCCATACGGGAATTCATAAAAAGATCCGATCAGGCCATGTATCTCTCCAAGGCAAGGGGCAGGAACAGCATCACTGTTCTTCCTCCTTAAAAAGGGGTGGCCGCTAAGCGGCGTAAGCCGAACAGCCTGCTATCATTGAATTACGACCTTAAGGAATAGATCCCCCCTGGTATGATTAGGGGCATGATTGGGGGTATGATCGGGCATGACCTTTCCCTGACCGGCCAACCGAAGCTTCTGACCCTCCTTTACGCCCGGGGGAATATTTATTCGAAACAGCCGTTTTTGAAACCCCCAGGGTATGTTGACCAGTTTTCGGCTTCCCATGAGGGCCTCGTGGGCGGTGATGGTGATCGTCCCGTAGAGGTGTGGATCCTGGCCAAGGCCGCCGGGACGAATCACCTGCAACCGCGGGGTCTTCTTTCTTCCCGTTACCCGGCGCATCTTATCGGAAATTCCCATGCCCGGCAGCAGAATAAACATCTTCAGGAAGAGAATACCGAATATAAAGCCCCCGATATGCGCCCACCACGCAATGCCACCCATAGCCCCGTGGCTGCCGGCCACACTTAAAAACTGTATAGCCAGCCATAGTCCCAGAAAAAAGAAGGCCGGAATCTCGATAAAAAGCGGAATGATGACGATGGGGATCAGGGTCAGAATCTTAGCTCTGGGATACAGGATGAAATAGGCGCCCATTACACCGGCGATGGCACCGCTGGCCCCAATGGTGGGCACATTTGAATTGAGGTTCAGGAAAAGGTGCGACAGACCGGATAGCAACCCGCAAAGAAAATAAAACAATAGGTAGCGCAAGGGTCCCAGACGATCTTCCACATTATCGCCGAATATATACAGGGACCACATATTCCCGATTAGATGCCAAAACCCGCCGTGCAGAAACATGAATGAGATCAAAGAAACCAGTTGCTGGGTGAGGGAGAAGTAGGAGGCGATTTCGGGGGAGGAGTAACGCGCCGGAACCAGACCGTAAGTGTAGATAAAGCGATCGATACCGCCGCCCTGGGCCATCTGAACCAGAAAAAACACCACATTGATTCCGATTAATGCGGTGTTGACCACCGGGTAATTGCGGGAAGGAATGGTATCACGGATCGGTATCATAGATGCCCGTCAACCCCAGGCCGCGATTTTCTCCAAATGTACCTGCAGCTTTTCCTGCTTCTCCAACAGGCCGCGATGCTTTTCTTTCACCTTTTCAACCACCTGGGCGGGTGCCTTTTTCAAGAAGTCTTCATTATTGAGCTTCTTTGAAAGGGCGGCCATATCGGTGGTGATCTTTGCCATCCTTTTTTCAAGGCGGGCCGATTCTTTGGCAAAGTCGATAATGCCGGTAAGGGGGATGAAAATCGCCGCGTCGCCAATGATGGTGGTGGCGGCGGTTTTGGGCGCAGACCCTGAAGCTTCCACGGAAAGTGAACTGAGGGCGGCCAGGTTGACAACTAGATATTCATGGCTTTGGATGATCCGGCGCAACTGTTCATTTTCGGTCTGCACAATGGTCTCCAGTTTTAATGAGGGTGAGAGGTTCATCTCCCCCCTGATGTTGCGCACACCGCTGATCACCCCAATCAGGGCCTCCATTTCTTTTTCGGCCTCTTCATCCGGTTCGCCATCGAAGGAATCCGGATCATCCATGGGAAAGGCCGCCTGCATGATGGAGCCCTCGGTTCCCGGCAGTTTATGCCAGATTTCCTCGGTCACAAAAGGGGTGAAGGGGTGCAAAAGCACCAGTGTGTCGTGCAGAATACGCCCCAGGACCCACCGGCTCGTCTCCTTACGAGCCGCACCTAGATTACCGAACAGGGCGGGTTTCACGGCTTCCAGGTACCAGTCACAATATTCATGCCATACGAATTGATACAGGCGCGCCGCGGCGTCGT
>CAZWGD010000274.1:0-3524 GCA_964633235.1 uncultured Desulfobacteraceae bacterium
ATGTCCGCGTCGCGCTGACGGATTTTAGAAAGTACATCCATGCCGTCAACCCCGGGCAACCAGATGTCCAGCAATACCAAGGCCGGCCGCTTGCGGGCGCTTTTTTTAAAATAACTTCCCGCGTCCAGACACGTCACCGCTGTATAGCCTTCGTCGGTGAATATACCCTTCAGCGTGTCACAAATTGACTGTTCATCATCAACAATGAATATGGGCTCCGCCGGAGTCGCCATGCAATGTCCCCTTTTTGGTATTGACCTTTTCGATCCGATTTAGAATACCCTTCTCCGGGGAAATGGTCAAGCCTTGGATCACAAGGTGTCGGCTAGGATTTTTTCCATTTCATCGATAAGCTGCGCCTCCCGACCTATGGCCATGGTGGTAGCGGCCGTCAGGCTGTGGCAGGCATCGGAGAAACCGCCCATCCTGTCGGTGGCTTCCGGCAAAAAGGTATCCATACCCGGAGCCGTGCCGCTCCTGATTCTATCTTCTAGCGGATCAGCCGCCCGCATGGATATCTTGGCCTGGTTGAGCTGGATGGGGCCGAATCCCGGCACCTCATTGGGAATAATCATGAATCCCGCAATGTATTTATGGGCATGGAAAATGCCCGAATTGCGGGTTTCATCCAGTAAAGCGCCGATCATTTTCACTCCCATGGGGGCGAATCGATCCTGAACATGTATCCATTGGATGTTCTTCCCCTGTTTGATTTCCCCTGACTTGATGCGCCGCACCTGGTTCTGGTATGCGCTACGCTGCAGCGTTTGGAGCCGGGCCAGCATTTTATCCGACTCCTTTGAAAAACCATTCAGGCAAACCTGCACTCCCATGGCGGTCCCGTTCTGATAAAATCCGGTGCCCCCCAGGGTGTCCAGATAGGTCCAAAGCGCGTCTCCCGGTAGCCAGCCGCGGTTGGTTTTGAAGTAGTAATCTTCACCCTGTTCGTGCTCCCGGATTTCCATCCGTCCCTGGTTGACGGTTTCCAGCACCACCTCTCGGTTGACCGTCACCAGACGGCCGTCTACATAAAATTGATCTCCCACGGCACCAATGGCGGCGACATAGGCCAAGTCCCTATTACCTTCATCCATGGTGCGAGCAAACAGGTAACAGGTCGCCGACGCGGTGATATCCCGATCGCCCTTGAGGCCGAAAAGTTCGGGGTCCAGGTTATGGACCCGGGGATCGGTAGCCGGAAAGGCCTTATGATGGTCCAAAATCAGGGTCAGGTTCCGACCCTGGTTGAGATCGGAAATCAGCGGGGCGATACGGCCGGCAAAATCGGTTAATACGATCAAATTCCCCTCGCCCGAAAACACCTTTTTAAGGACCTCGGGGTAAGGCTTTTCGAGGCTGAAGCGCCTGACGGAATACCCCCGGCGCTCGAAGGCGGTTTTCAGTATGGCCCCGGAACTGAGTCCATCGGCATCATTGTGGTGAAACAGCTGAACGGTTTTGGCGGGCCATTTTTTCATATCGTCGATGGCCGCTGTCATGGCGTGGATGAGCCGGGTTGTCATCTGACCTTCCTTTCCCGGATTAGGACCCATTACGGTTTTCCACCGATGGAAGCGCGAATAACCTTGTACCCCTCGCGCTCATAAGTTCCGGCGATCTGTTCCTGCAGGTCTTTTCCTGGGGTCAGGGTCACCATATACCCCCCCATGCCGCCGCCGGTGACCTTGGCACCCAGGGCACCGTTTTCGAGCCCAACCCGACATAGATAGTCCAGTACGTCATGGGAGAAACCGATCTTCTTGACAACCTGATGGTTCTCAGTCATCAAACGGCCCACCGTGGCCAGATTGTACGCTTCCAGAGCGGATTTCATCTCCCTTCCCTGGGCAACGATGGTTTTCAGGCGGGATGCAAAAAGCTCCGGATCTTCGGTTTTGTTGCGTCGGGTGATCTCATCCATCAATTTGGTATTGGCCGTAATGCCGCTGTTGGCCAAAACGACGTCGATGGGTTTTTCGACGTTGATGTGATCAAACTTCTTTTCACCTTTCTCAATCCGGTAGTAGAGAATGCCGCCGTAGGTGGATGCGGTATTGTCAACACCGCTGGGAACGCCGTGATAGGGAAACTCCCCTTCCCAGCCTACATGGTTGATCTGGGCCTGATCGTATCCCAGGTCGAATTCGTCGTTTAAGGCCCGGGCCAGCGAAACACAACTGGCGGCACTGGCACCGACACCGCTTCCGGCCAGAAGGGATCCGCCCAAAGTGATCTTGAAGGGTGTTTTTTGAGCATCGATCCCCATCACCTCCAGTATCCGTTTGATCGATTCGCGATGATCGTTTTTTTTCTTTTTCTTATAGCCCGGAACTTCGATACGGTCGTCCTCTAGCGTCCAGCCCTCTCCGTCGGTTCTTTCCACCCGGCATTCCGTCTCAAAAGGCAACGCAGATACAATGGCCGGAACCTCCTCCAAAACAAACTGATCCCCGATTAATATGGTCTTTCCAAATGCCGAACCCATTCCCATGGTGCATCTCCTTTCATATTTCTATGGTAGCTACAACTTACTGATATTAATCATTTACCTCTTTGAAGGTTTTTTAGTTCCGTCTAGCGCCGGTACTTGTACCCACCGCTTACCCCGTTTTTTGAAAAAACGATTTGCCACAATTGGTTTCTTCTGGCCCTGAAGCTGCCGGCACATGCCAGCAGATAATAGGTCCACATACGGAAGAACCGTTCGTCGTAGTCGGCTTTGATCTGCTCCCATCCATCCACGAATTTCCGGTGCCAGGCCATGAGGGTCGGATCATAGTACTGTCCAAAACTATGCCAGTCTTCAAGCACGAACACTCCCTCCGCGGCTCTGCTGATCTGTTTGGCCGACGGCAGCATGGAGTTGGGAAAGATATATTTGGCTACCCACGGATCGGTCATTTTCACGGATGTGTTGCCGGCTATGGTGTGCAAAAGAAACAGGCCGTCCCCTTTCAAGCACCGTTTAACCACCTTCATATAGGTGCGGTAGTTTTTACAACCCACATGTTCAAACATACCAACGGAAACAATGCGGTCAAAGGTTCTGCTTACATCCCGATAATCCTGGAGCCTTATGGTGACATCATACCCTTGGCAATAGTCTCTGGCGAAGGTCACCTGCTCCTTGGACACCGTGATGCCATGTACAACAGCGCCGTATTTTTCAGCAGCCCAGCGAGCTAAACCACCCCAGCCGCACCCGATGTCCAGCACCGTCATCCCCGGCTTGAGCATCAATTTACGGCAAATCAGGTCCAGCTTGGCTTCCTGGGCCTCATCAAGGGTTTTGGCCCCATCCCAATAGGCACATGAATAGTTCATGCGTTTGTCCAGCATAATGCTGAAAAGCCGATTTCCCCGATCATAATGACGCTTTCCAATGATGTAGGCCTTGGATTTGCGGCGTGAATTTTTTAGTCTCGTGGCCAGAATGACTGGAAGCAGTCGCTTGAATTTTTTTTGGATCTTGTCCAGCTTCAAGCGCAACACCCTGTCGAAAAATTGATCCAGGGCCTCGCAGC
>CAZWGD010000275.1:0-669 GCA_964633235.1 uncultured Desulfobacteraceae bacterium
GTGATTTTCCCGCCGGCCGGCCCTTGGGCCACGGCAAACCGACGACGGCGGCACAATAATGGTCTTGAAGATCGGCTGGGAGTGTAATAAGAGCGGATTGATCATAGGCAATCGATCCATACGGGATTGATCATAGCGGCCGTTTTGGCCAACCGGCCAGGGGCTGGCAGTTTCAAGCCCTGGTAAGTCTGGAAAGGAAACCCGTCCATTGAGAGTCGTAGACCCCGCAAACCCAATGCCGAAGTACCTGCAAATCAGCACCTGGCTTAAAGAAATGATTCACTCCGGGCGCTACCGCAAAGGCGATAAACTGCCATCTGAAGTCAAGCTGTCAAAACTGTGTGCAGTCAACCGAAACACATTGCGCCAGGCGGTCGGCGAACTGGTGTCGGAAGGAATATTGAGAAAAGAGAAAGGGACGGGAACCTATGTGGCATCGTCGGCCCCCCCGGCCTTGACCCATAAATTGAAGCGTGTTTCCAGTTTCAGTGACGATCTGAGGGAAATGGGCCTGGAGGAAAAGACGATCCTGGTGCACAAAGGGATCGAGGAAGCATCGGAGCATGTGGCAAAAACCCTGCTTCTCGGGTCCGACCGGCGGGTGGTGTCGGTAAAACGCCTGCGAACGGGAGACGACCTTCCCCTGATTTTCGAAGAAAGTTATTTACC
>CAZWGD010000275.1:679-3465 GCA_964633235.1 uncultured Desulfobacteraceae bacterium
GCCGGCCTGTTCCAAGATATCCTGGATAAAGATCTCACCGGCTCCATGTACAGGATGATCAGCGAAGAGTTTCAGGTCGTGCTGGCCCGCAGCGATCAAATAATTCGCGCCGTAAATTTGAAAGGAAAAATCGCAGCCTATTTCGGTCTGCCGGAAAACGCCGCAGGGCTGTTTATGGAAAGCGTCACCTATGACGAAAGCACCATTCCGGTAGAGCTTTTGTGCGCGTATTACCGGGGGGACCGATACGCATTCGAGGTCGAGGTGGGAAGATACCTGATTCAAGGTGCCGGAGCCAAGTTTTCCCTTGACAAATAGCGTCTGGTTTTTTATTCGGCATAGCTGTATATACATCTATAACATTAGCCTAGCCGCGACCATGGTTTTGTGAAGAAACGGTATCGGCTGGAACCCCCGTTTAAACCGCCACCGTGACAACTGGCATACAAGCCGTTAACACCAGAAAATGATGATCGAATTCGGCGAAAGGAGGCAAAGATGCAAGTCGGCGTACTCAAGGAGATCAAAACCAGGGAGAACCGTGTGGCCATGACACCGGGCGGCGTGGAACAGATGGTTGCCCGCGGTCACCGGATAACTGTGGAATCTTCCGCTGGTATTCAATCCGGATTCGAGGATGCGGCCTATGTGAACGCCGGGGCCGCCATTGCCGGAAGTGCCCGGGAGGTCTATGAAACCTGCGATATGGTGATGAAGGTCAAAGAGCCGTTACCGGTCGAATTTTCTTTGATCCGCAAAAACCAGATTGTCTTTACCTACTTTCACTTTGCCGCCGACGAGACACTCACCCGGGCGATCATTGACACCGGATGTATTGCCATCGCCTACGAGACAGTGGAAACCGCCGGCGGCACACTGCCTTTGCTGACCCCGATGAGCGAGGTTGCCGGTCGCATGGCAATCCAGGAAGGGGCCAAATATCTTGAAAAGACCTATGGCGGACGGGGCCTTCTACTGGGAGGCGTTCCCGGGGTGGAGCCGGCAACGGTCATGGTTATCGGCGGGGGGATCGTTGGCACCAACGCCGCCAAAATGGCCTGCGGCCTGGGCGCCAAAGTCTATATGCTCGACATGAACATGAACCGGCTGCGCTATTTAAGCGACGTCATGCCCCGCAACTGTTTCACCCTGATGTCCAGCCCGGCCGCGATCCGGGGCTTGCTTCCCGATACCGATCTTGTGATCGGGGCGGTTCTGATCCCCGGCGCCAAAGCACCCCGCCTGATCACCCGCGACATGTTGAAGCTGATGAGGAAAGGGGCGGTGATCGTGGACGTGGCCATCGACCAGGGCGGTTGTTTCGAGACATCGAAGCCCACCACACATGATGACGCTATTTATGAGGTCGAGGGCATCATCCATTATTGTGTGGCCAACATGCCCGGCGCTGTGCCTTACACATCCACCAAAGCACTGACCAATGTAACCCTGCCATACGCGATCGAGATTGCTTCCAAGGGTTACCAAACCGCGGCTCTAGAGAACCCGGAAATTGCCAAGGGGATTAACATCATCCAGGGGAAGGTCACCTACAAAGGGGTCGCCGACGCCTTCGGGCTGCCCAATACCTCCCTTGAATCGCTGTTTTAAAATCTCAATTCGATAGATAAAGGAGAGGGAAATGAAGGAGCTGAAAGATTGGTTTGTTCCCTGGTTAGAGACTGCCAGGGAGTATAAAACGGATATTTTGGACAGTGCCTGGGCCAACCCGGACCACGGGCGCTTGATGCTCAACGAGAATCCGATTCCCCCATCGGAGAAAGTGGTCCAGGCGGTCGCCGATGCCACCCGCAAAGGCAATCGCTACCCGGACAGCATGAAAGGTTTACGGGCCAAAATCGGCAAGATGTACGACCTTGGGCCGGATAACGTCGCCCTGTGCAATGGGTCCTCGGAAGTCATCGATGCCATGATGCGCATTTTTCTGCAACCGGGGGATGAAATCATCATGTCCACCCCCACTTTCGGCCTGTTCCCGCCCAGGGCTGAGCTTTGCGGCGCCAAGGTGGTCCAGATCCCCCTGCGGCAGGAAGATCTGCAGTACGATGTCGAGGGCATGCTCGATGCGATCAACGAGCGCACCAAGCTGATCTTGATAATCAACCCCAACAACCCCACGGGCATCTTTATCGATGACGACGACCTGATCCGTTTTTGTGAAACCGGCATCCCCCTTTGCGTGGACGAGGCCTACCGGGACTACCATCCCCACATGGTTTCCAAGGCCCCTTTGATAGAAAAATACCCCCAGGTGTTTCTGTCCGTGACCCTGTCCAAAGCCCACGGGTTCGCCGGCATCCGGTTCGGCTATGTGCTGGGCAGCGAAGAGATGATCAACGCTTTCAACACCATGTTCCTTCCCTGGAACGTGAACTTGATGTCCGCTGCCGCCGCGGAAGCCATTCTGGATAACCCCCCGGAGGTGGTGGCCAAGGTGGAACACAACAACAGGTGGATGGATATTTTTTACGAGGAGCTGGAAAAATTGGGGCTCAAACCCTATACTGCCCATGGCAACTACATGCTGGTGGATGCCACCATGAGCGGCAAGACAACGGCCGAGATCCTGCAGGCCGCGCTGGAGATGGAAAAAATCTACTTGAAACGCATAGGAGAAATCCACAACAAAAGCGGATTCTTCAGGGTAACGCCAGGCCTTGATGAGGAAAATGAGCGCTTCTTGAGATTTATCCGGGCCTACTTCGCTAAATAGTGTCCATCCAGAAATGGATAGTTTGTTCGAGATCAAGGCGCACGAAAATTTT
>CAZWGD010000276.1:0-3463 GCA_964633235.1 uncultured Desulfobacteraceae bacterium
TATTATACTTTTCAAAGGCCGGGCGGTTCTTGTGGCCTGTGAAGGGGTCAAATCTACTCTTGCCCCCTTTTCATTTTATTTTGAGTATTATATTCCTGTTTTGAGGTTTATCTGTTTGTAAAGCGGGTTACGCATGATTCATGTCAGGCAATGCTATTAAACCGGCTTATTTCCAGGCAGCGAGCCGTCCTTTGAAATCAGTGGCCCTGTGCAGGATAACTTATGTCTAGACGGAGGGGAGTCATGGAAAATAAATTGGTTCACTTTGACGATGCGGCGCCGTTACCCCCGATCAAGTCTGTGGGAGGCAAAGGATATTCTCTGATCCGCATGAGCCGGGAGGGCTTTCCCGTGCCACCGGGTTTTGTGCTGACCGTGGATTTTTTCACCCCCTGGGTTGCGAGTATAACCGCCACCGAGCAGTGGCGGGATTTTGTCAACGCACCTCCGGAAGAGATGTCGGACCGCGCCGCCGTCCTGCCTTCTCTGACGGAAGATCTTTCATTCGATGATGATCAGGCCCAACGGGTAACCCGTGCCATGGAACGCTTGAATGCCTTTGAGCTGTTTGCCGTGCGTTCCTCTTCCCCCGAGGAGGACCTGGCTGGGGCCTCCTTTGCCGGGGGGTACGAAACCGTTCTGGGCGCTGTCAGGCGGACCATGGAACAGGCGGTGCGTCTGGCATTCACATCATGCCTGAGCCCCAGGGTGTTTGTTTACAAACGCCAGCAGGGCTTTGAGGTGCAGGCCCAGATCGCGTCCGAAGTGGCAGGGGTCGGTTTCAGCGTGGAGCCCATGAGCAACGATTATGACCGGGCGGTGTTCAACGCCAACTGGGGTCTGGGGGAAACCGTGGTAAGCGGTCTGGCCTCACCGGATCAGTATGTGGTGGACAAGGTCTCAGGCGAGGTGATGGAAACCGTCATCGGCAAAAAAGAGACCTCTATCTGGTTGCTGCCGGACGGCGGCACAGAGGAGCGCCCCGACCCGCGTCACGACAAGCCCACCCTGGATGACGGGCGGTTGGCGGTTATGACCCGGGAACTCAAGCGTATCGAGGCGCTTTACGGGCGTCCCATGGATATCGAGTGGGCCTGGCAGGATGACACGTTCTACCTTTTGCAGGCCCGGCCCATTACCGCCTTCCTGCCCTTGCCCGATGAGATGATCACCCCTCCGGGTCATCCCCGGCGCCTCTATCTGGATGCCACCTTGGCGGTTCAGGGCATACAGGAGCCCCTGTCGGTCATGGGCCAGGATGTTCTGAACATTTTGTTCGGCCAAATTTCCCATGAAGTGCTGGGGCACAAAAAGCTGGTGGATCCTGATGAGGGATTGATTCTGATGTCGGGCAACCGGTTTTATATGGTGCTTTCCCATCTGTTCCATGTGGTAAGCCCGGAGAAATTCAGCAACGTCATCGGCAACATGGATTCCCTGGTGAGCGAGATCATGCACCAGCTGGATGCCGAGAGCTATATCTCCCGCCCTATGCCCGAGTATCTTCATCACCTGGGGCCAAAGATCGTGGCCCATGTGCCCGGTCTTCCGCTCCGCGGCCTGGAAGCCGCTCTGGTCCCAGAACACAGCGCCGCTGTATACCACAGAAAAGTTGAAAAAGCCCTGGGCAAGATCGAGGCGGATAAGGGGGCGCCCAAGGCGGTGAACGAATATGCCCATTGGCTTGCAACAGAGTTCGTTCATCTCCTGGCACACATCCTGGTGGCGCCCCTGGTCGCCTCCATGCTGGCCCGGTCACACATAGGGCGGATATTTGCCTCGAGGGCACAAGAGGATCCCCGGACGGCACAGGACCTTATCCATATCGACCAGGCCCTGCCGCACAACGTTACTATTGAAATGGGCCTGGAACTCTATTCGATCGCTGAAGTTCTTGAGGGGTCGGGCATATCCGACGTGGAAGAACTCGGCCGGCGTCTGGACAACGCCGACCTGCCGCCAGAGGTCATGACGGCCTGGCGGGCATATCTGGACCGGTTCGGATTCCGGGGACCCAGGGAACTCGATATTGCCGCACCGCGCTATTGGGACCAACCCCAACTCCTGATCAAGCAGATCCATTCCCTGCTGAACCTGGAGAAAGGAGGGGAAAATCCACGAACCATTCACGAGTGTTCAGCCGAGCGTCGTCGTCAGGCCCACGAACGGCTGAAGGATGCAGCCCATGCCATGAATGCCGTAACGGGTCGTGAGTATGATCTCCTTTACCGACTGGTGGAACACTTCGGCGGGTATCGTGAGAACCACAAATATTACCTGGTCAAGGTCATCTCCTTCCTGCGCCGGCGGGTGATGCGGGAGGCCGAACAACTCAAAGCCGCGGGACGGCTGGATCGGACGGAGCAGGTGTTTGACCTGACCCTTGATGATCTGGCCCGGGTGCTTGGTGACCCCGACCTTGATGTGCATGCGCTGATGGAGCGCAACACCTCCTTTTTAAAGAAACTCGGCCATGTCATCGATTTCCCCCACATGGTGGATTCCAGGGGCCGAATTCTGCGGCCCAAACGGCCCGAGCCCAAAGAGGGGGAGTTGTCCGGGCAGGCCATATCGCCGGGCACGGCCCAGGGCAGGGTGAAGGTTCTCCATGCCCCGGATGAAAAGCCTTTGCTGCCCGGCGACATCCTGGTGGCCCGGGCCACGGATCCCGGGTGGACCCCTCTGTTTGTCAATGCGGGGGCGATAATCCTGGAGGTGGGCGGCATGCTGCAACACGGCTCCCTCGTTGCCCGGGAATACGGAAAACCCTGCGTGGCAGGTGTGCAGGATGCCACCAAACTTCTGAAAGACGACGAGATTATAGAGGTAGACGGATCGGCCGGCATCATCCGACGAAGGTCCTGACACCCATCACGGCTTGTGGGAATATGCCAGCGGGATTCAGCTCTGTAATTGTTGCACCATTTACGTTGCACAGCACGCTGAACTTTTCAGACCTTCAGCAATCAAGGCTTTATAGTCTCCAAGCGCATCATGCGTCCAGCAGTCGTCTCCGCCTGCCGCCTCACGCATGGTCAGGGCCAGAATATAGGCGAGCTCTTTGACGGTGGCTCCGGCCTCCAATGCCCCCATAAAGTGCTTCAGTACGCAGGGTTTTGAACGGGCCTTGATGGAAAGAGCGAAACAGATGAACTGGTAGGTCTTTTCATCAATTGTTCTCATCTCTTTATAAAGTTTGTCGATTTTATCCAATTCATCAGAAAATTCAGGAAACCATTCAGCCAAAAGACGTTGTTCCGACATTTTCAAACCTCCCTGATCAAGTGTTTAATATTTCCCTGTAAGCGTAAACATCAAAAAATTTATACTGCCCAATTTGCACAATGCCGGCAAACATAAATTTGAAAATCCACAATTCCAAAAATCATGTAACCCGGGGTCAGGCCTAAAGGGGCTGTTGCCCAAATACCCTTCTTGTGGTTTTGTTTAGATATAGCGAGAT
>CAZWGD010000277.1:0-3453 GCA_964633235.1 uncultured Desulfobacteraceae bacterium
ACCATCCGGAATATCCTCTTGTCAAGGGGTAAATCGTCGCCTATTAATGATCCAGCTCCGAAAGCAGCCGAGGAAGGCGGATGCGGTGTAACCGGCTTTATCGCCTCTGTTCCCGTGAGCGGCCGACATATTTTCGAACCATCGGTCCAAATGCACAACCGGGGAAACGGCAAGGGTGGGGGCGTTGCCGCCGTGGGATTATCCGCCGATGACCTGGGGGTCACTCAGGAGATTCTGGACACCCATTACCTCCTTCAAATCGCCATGCTCGATCCAAGGTCCAGGCAGGCGGTGGAGTCCGCCAACATTCTACCCTTTCTGGAGATTCATAAGTCCGAACGGATTCCGACCTTGGACGACTATCGCGAGGTAGAGGGGCTGGAGGTAAAGCCGCCGGACGTATGGCGCTATTTCGTGCGCGTAAAACCGGAAGCCTTGGACCGCTTCATTGGGGAAAACAATCTGCATGACCTGAATGCGGCCAAGGTGGAAGACGAATTTATTTACCAGAATTCCTTCCGGCTAAACCAACAGTTTTATGCCTCCCTGGGAGAAAAAGAAGCCTTTGTCCTGTCTCATGGCCGTAATTTGATGATCTTAAAGATCGTCGGCTATGCGGAACAGGTGGCCCGCTATTACCGCCTGGATGATTTCAAGGCACATGGCTGGATTGCCCACCAGCGCTACCCGACCAAGGGGCGGGTTTGGCATCCGGGGGGGGCGCACCCCTTTATCGGATTGAACGAAGCCCTGGTGCATAACGGTGATTTTGCCAACTATCACGCGGTTTCAGAGTATTTGGCCCAGCATAATATCTACTCGCAATTTTTAACCGACACCGAGGTTTCCGTCCTTTTGCTGGACCTTCTGAGCCGGACCTTTGAATACCCCATGGAGTACATTATCGAAGCCATGGCTCCCACTACCGAACATGACTTCGATCTGTTGCCCCCTGAAAAACAACATATATACCGGTATATCCAGTCCCGTCATATCCACGGGTCACCGGACGGCCCCTGGTTTTTCATCATCGCCCGCAACGATCCACAACATAACCGGTTTCAGCTCATCGGTATCACCGATACCGCTATGCTGCGACCCCAGGTTTTCGCCCTGCAGGAGGGAGAGATTCAAATCGGCTTGATCTGTTCGGAAAAACAGGCCATCGACGCCACCCTGGAAAGCCTGGCCGCTGAGGATAAGCGCTTCAGCCCCATTGCGGATCATTACTGGAATGCACGGGGGGGCAGCGCCAGCGATGGGGGCGCGTTTATCTTTACGGTCCAGGATTCTGAAACGCAAACCGGTGTAAAAACACTCACCTGCACAAATAAATTCGGAGAGATCATCAAGACCCCTGACAGCCAAAAGCCGCTATCCTGCGAGTCCCCTCCAGAATGGAATGACGCCTCAAAGGGTTCCCTGGACAGCCGGGATAAATTGGACCGCAGGCTTGCGCAACTTATGACCTCGGCGCAAACAGACCCACTGAAGACCTATGCCGAAGAGCGCATGCCTGTTTGGGACGATGCCGCCCTGGCATGTTTCTGCCGTACACTGGTGCGCCAGGCCGCCGGGGATGATACCCGTAAACGCAAGGCCATATCCGTATTGACCCACCTCAATGACCGGCGCATGAACATCGGCCAGAAGAGGCGGCGGTTGGTGCTCCAACAGCTTCGGGGGGCCTTAGAGAAAATATTTCAAACCACACCCTTGCTTACCGACACCACCGGCGGCGAGTATCGCTTCATCGACTGGAGGACCCGGGAAACACTGCGGGCGCCGCGCCATGCAGAAAACACCCTGGTGATCAACGCCGCGAAGTTTCCCCCCGAAGGTCATGCCTGCGATGCCAGGTTAATCTGCGCGGCTTATGAACTGGGATGGGAACGGTTCATCGGCTACGGCTACAGGGGACAGCGCTTTTGCGGATGCGGTCTCTCTAAAAATTCCCAGGGGGTTCGCATCGATGTGTACGGCAGTTCCGGAGATTATTTGGCCTCGGGTATTGACGGGCTGGATATGCGGGTCCACGGCAATGCCCAAGACCAGCTGGGCCAGATCATGAAGAGTGGCAAACTGGTCATCTACGGGGATGTCGGCCAAACGTTCATGTACGGCGCCAAGGGTGGTGAGGTGTATGTGATGGGCAACGCCGCCGGCCGGCCGTTGATCAACGCGGTGGGCTCTCCCAGGGTCGTCATCAACGGCACCTGTCTTGATTACCTCGCCGAATCCTTCATGGCCGGTGATGCCTTGAACGGGGGTGGGTTTGTGATCTTAAACAGTATCACCTTCGACGGGGACGGCCGTGTTATCAGCCAGGCCCTGCCCTATCCGGGATCCAACCTCTTCTCCCTGGCTTCCGGGGGAGCTATTTACCTGCGGGATCCCTTTCACACCGTGGTGGAAGAGCAGCTAAACGGGGGTGAATTCGCACCGCTAAGCCCGTTGGATTGGGAATTGATGCTCCCCTATTTAGAAGAAAACGAACGCTTGTTCGGCATCTCAATTAAAGCCGACTTGTTAAGGGTGAATGGACACCAAAAAACCTACCGGGAGGTCTACCGCAAGGTGCAGGCCGCTGGACTCGACGTGTTATCAAAGGAATTGACCGCCCTTGAGGAGTATGGTGCGGTGGTTGAAACGGCATAATCCCCCAAAGCATTAAAAGGACGTTCATGAAAATCGAAGATAAACCCCGTGAATCCTGTGGGATGTTCGGCATTTACGGACATTCGGATGCGGCCAAACTTGCCTATTTCGGCCTTTATGCCCTGCAACACCGGGGGCAAGAAAGCGCCGGTATTGCCGTTTACCGGGAAAACCGCATTTTCGAACATAAGGGGATGGGGTTGGTTCCCGATGTATTTGGCGGGGAACACCTTGATCATTTACAGGGCGAAAGCGCCATCGGTCATGTGCGCTATTCAACCACGGGAAGTTCCATTCTGACCAACACACAACCTTTGGTGGTCAACCACCGCCGGCGCTCCTATGCCCTGGCACACAACGGCAATCTGGTAAATGCCCACGTTTTGAAGAACGAACTGGAAGAATCGGGGTCCATATTTCAAACCACCATGGACACTGAAATCTTTTTACACCTTTTTGTAAAAAAGCTCCATCTGGGCTTCGAGGGGGCACTCAACGCCGCTGTATCCAGGGTTAAGGGAGCCTTTTCTTTTATTATGCTCAGCAGCGAGGGCGAGGTGATCGGCATCAAGGACCCCCACGGTTTCCGGCCCCTTTGCCTGGGGAAATTGAACGGCGGCTACATCCTGGCTTCAGAAAGCTGTGCTTTGGACCTGGTAGAGGCAACCTTCATCCGGGAACTGGACCCCGGTGAAATTGTACTTATCAACGGCCGCGGATTGAAAACCTTAAAAAAAGCGTCCGGTACCCGCAAAAGCTTCTGTATTTTCGAATTCATCTATTTCGCCCGTCCGG
>CAZWGD010000278.1:0-3426 GCA_964633235.1 uncultured Desulfobacteraceae bacterium
GCTGCCTGACAAGGAGTTGGTGCTGCCCGGCGAGCTGATCATCGGCGCGGACAGTCATACCTGCACCTACGGGGCCCTGGGGGCCTTTTCCACCGGGGTGGGGTCCACGGACCTGGGAGCGGCTATGCTCACGGGAAAATCCTGGTTTAAGGTGCCGTCATCCATTAAATTCGTCTTCAAGGGTAAACGCGGGCCCTGGATCAGCGGCAAGGATTTGATCCTTTACACCATCGGCCGCATAGGCGTGGACGGCGCCCGCTACAAGGCCATGGAGTTCACCGGGCCGGTAATAGAGTCCCTGCCCATGGCCGACCGTTTCAGCATCTCCAATATGGCCATCGAAGCCGGTGCCAAGGTCGGGGTCATCCCTCCGGATGCCACCACCGAGGCCTATGTTAAGGCCCGTGCCAAAAGGGCGTATACCTTTTACCAATCCGATCCGGACGCCGTGTATGAAGCCGTCCACGAATGGGACATATCCGATCTGGAGCCCCAGATCGCCTGTCCCCACAGTCCCCAGAACGTAAAAGGGGTTAGCGGGCTGAAACGCATCCAGGTGGACCAGGTCGTGATCGGCTCCTGCACCAACGGCCGGTTGGATGACTTGCGAGTGGCCGCCCGTCTATTGAAGGGCAGAAAGACCGCCTCCGGTGTCCGCATGATTGTGATTCCGGCCACCCAGGAAATTTACAAACAGGCCCTTGAAGAAGGATTGTTGGCGGTTTTCATCGATGCCGAAGCCGTGGTCAGCACTCCCACCTGCGGCCCCTGTCTTGGAGGACATATGGGGATTCTGGCCGAGGGTGAACGGGCCGTATCCACCACCAATCGCAACTTTGTGGGACGCATGGGCCACCCCAACAGTGAAGTTTACCTGTCATCGCCGGCGGTAGCGGCCGCCAGCGCGGTAACGGGACGCATTACCCATCCGGATGAACTTTAAAACCGTAAGGAGAAACTGTATGAAACTTAAAGGCAACGCATGGAAATTCGGTGACGACGTGGATACGGATGCCATTATTCCGGCCCGCTACCTGAACACCTCCGATCCCGCTGAACTGGCCGAGCACTGCATGGAAGACGCCGACCCCGAATTCAAGCAACGCGCGGCGGCCGGCGATTTCATTGTGGCCGGAAAAAATTTCGGCTGCGGCTCATCGCGGGAACACGCCCCCATCGCTATTAAGCACGCCAATATCGCCACGGTGATTGCCGGCTCATTTGCCCGTATCTTTTATCGCAATGCCTTTAATACGGGACTTCCGATTCTGGAAAGTGAAGATGCGGCGGCAAGTATCGAAAATGGTGATATACTTGAAGTGGATCTGGACATCGGGCGAATTGACAACCTCACCCGCGATGAAATTTACAGGGCACAGCCCATTCCCAAATTTATGCAGGCGCTTCTACAGGCCGGCGGTTTGATTCCCTATGTTCGACAAAAGATTCAGCAGGAGGATAAAGATGGCCAAGATCTATAGAATTGCCGTTATACCCGGAGACGGTACCGGCATGGAAGTGGTCAGCGAGGGGCGCAAGGTTTTGCAGGCGGCGGCCGCCGTCTATGGGTTTGAATTGAAAATGACCGATTTTGATTTAGGCGGGGATCGCTATTTGCGCACCGGTGAGATACTGCCGGAAAGCGCCGTCGACGATCTGAAAGGCTTCGATGCCATCTATCTGGGCGCCATCGGGCATCCCGACGTCAAGCCGGGCATTTTGGAAAAGGGCATTCTGCTGCGACTCCGCTTTGAACTGGATCAGTATATCAACCTGCGCCCGGTGCGTCTCTACCCCGGGGTGGGAACACCCCTTAAGGACAAAACCCCGGCGGATATCGACTATGTCGTAATCCGTGAAAATTCGGGCGGCATCTATACCGGGACCGGCGGCGTCTCCATGAAGGGCACGCCCCATGAGGTGGCCGTTCAAAGCATGGTTTACAACCGCTTTCAGGTGGAGCGCTGTCTCCGTTATGCTTTCGAGTATACGCAAAAATTCGGTAAAAAGGCGCGCGGTATCGGGGACAACAACACCCTGGGGCTGGTGGGAAAAACCAACGTGCTCACCTATGTCTTCGATTTATGGGAACGGGTGTTTCACGAGATCGGTGCTCAAGATTATCCCGATGTTAAGCGCGAATATTACCACGTGGATGCCACCTGCATGTGGATGATCAAAAGCCCGGAATGGTTTGATGTACTGGTAACCACCAACATGTTCGGCGATATCATCACCGACCTGGGTGCTGAAACCCAGGGCGGTATGGGTATAGCGGCGGGTGGCAATATCAACCCGGACGGGGTCAGCATGTTCGAACCCATCGGCGGCTCCGCCCCCAAGTACACCGGAAAAAATATTATCAACCCTCTGGCGGCCATCTGTGCCGGAGCCATGATGATGGAAACCCTGGGAGAGGTCGAAGCGGCCAAAGCCATTGAAGCGGCGGTAAAGCATGTGACCGGCACCAAGATCAAAAGTCTTGCCGTAGGAAAAATGGGCTACACGACAGACGCAGTGGGTGATTTGGTTGTCAGGGGGATACGCAAAAGTAGTTAGTTAGTCCATTACCAAACCCGATTAGGCCTCGGAGATGCCGTCACGAAGGCGGTGCTTGCGCTGAAGCCGGAGGAGTGACCGGAACGAAGCCGGCGAATCAGAGGCTTGTCGAGCTTTCCAGCACCGCTGAATGCTCATTCGCCATTTGGTCTATCAGCATGTCCGCTACCCTGCGGTTGGTGTCTCTGGTGTTTAGAGCAACACGCATGAAGCGATTCGTCAAGCAGCGAGCAAATGTCGGTCACGTGGCGGGAAAGATACTCCATGAGTCCCGGTGGCGGCCCTAGGGGATTGATATTGCTGCTCACATCGACAATCTCGCCGGTCCGGCAGCCGAGTCTCTCGGCCAGGCCATGTACATTGCCTCCATGACCGTGAATCATACCCCACCTTCCTGTTTTAAGGCTTTCACAATCAGGTTTCAGACAGACTGAAAAACGGGTAGGATAGACCATCTCGAACGAATGGGCAAGCATCAAACAATCCTGAATTTTATTTCGTTGAAACCGTACCGCTTTTGATGTTTAGTCGTAGATTAGACCGGGATGAAAATGTCAGGCTCAAAACACCTTTACTCCGCCATCAAGGGGGTTTCCCATGACGCATTTGCATCGCAATATACGGCGCAATAATTTCTCTATCCGCCACGGACTGGCTGACAGCAGGCACGGTCACTGATGATGGACTTATGGAAAATCGCCGCCACGATCAGGGAGGAGCTGGTGCAGTACTATCCCAAGACGGCCCTGCTGTTCGGGTCGGCCGCCCGTTACCTCCATAAGGTCAGGGATGAGACACCCCATGATTTAGACGTGCTCTTCGTGGGAAGTTTTTCACCCGCTCTTTCCGCATCGCTGCCGGTTAAGG
>CAZWGD010000279.1:0-3426 GCA_964633235.1 uncultured Desulfobacteraceae bacterium
TGATGGTGGTCATATTCTTATCCTCATCCCCTTAAGCGTTCACCCTCAGGATCATAGAAGGGCGTCGGTACCACATGCGCCGCCAGTCGCTGATCACCGCCCTCGTCTTGGTATATTTTCAGGGGGGTTCCGTTCTGAGCCAAAGGTGCATCAACCAAGGCCATGCCGATGGATTCATTCAAGGTGAAGCTGTGCCGTGCTACACAAACATATCCCCGAGGGGTACTGTCCACAATGAGGGACCCATCCCTGGGTGTCGGGTCACTCTTTTCCATCTTAAACCCAACCAATTTCAGGCGCCCCTCCTGCTTCTCAGTGTGGGAGAGGGCCACGGCACCGACGGTCTTGGCCTCCGGTTTGTTGCGGTTCCATAGAAACCCAAGCCCCACATCGTGCAATGTGGTGCGCTGCTCCGATTCCGACCCGATGATCAAGTGCCCCTTTTCCATGCGCAGGACATTTTGAGCTTCCAAACCGAAATGCCCGATCTGCAGGTCCTTCCCGGCATCCATGAGCACCTCCCAGAGTGCCGGCATATAGGAAGAGGGCACATGGAGTTCAAAAGAAAGCTCACCCACAAATCCCAGGCGCATGGCGCGTACCGGGATGGTCTCCTCGATGGTGAATTCCCGATAACCCATATAGGGGAAGGCCGCATTGGAGATGTCGGTTTCGGTAACGGTCTCCAGCACCTGGCGTGCTTTGGGTCCTGCCAGATTGATCACCCCAAACCCATCGGTAAGATTTACGAGGTTAAACCGCCAATTGTCGTAGCGGGTGTGATAGCGGATCCATTCTACCGTAGCACCGGCCCGTCCGCTGGATGTGGTGAAATAATAGTCGTTTTCTCCCCGTTTGACTAAGACCCCGTCATCGATTATACACCCGTCATCATTGCACATGGCCGAATAGGTCATCTTCTTATGGGAGATCTTGGACATGTCGCCCACATATACGCGCTGCAGGGCCTTCAAGGCGTCGGGGCCGAAAATGCGGAATTTTCCCAAGGTGGAGGCGTCCAGCATTCCCACGTTATGGCGTACCCTTTCGATCTCTTCACGACAACTGTAATCCTCGGAAAAATAGCGTGCCCGTTTCCAGACCCCTATCCGCCGCATCACCCCGCCGGCCTCAAGCTGGGATTGATGCCCCGGGGTCCGTTTGTACATATCACGGTGGGCGCCGGCATAGGTGGCGATAAAGGTGGGCACCAGGGGAGGGCGCACCGTGGTTGGTTTGGCGGAGACCGATGCGTCCGCCTGATACTGCGCCAGAAAAAGGGGCAGGTTGTGGCCCGGGATCCCCCCCTGTCCCGGGCCGGTACCGATGGAGGTAAAGCGTTTTACCAGTTCGGTTTTGTCAAACCCCATGGCGACGGCCTGTTTGACATTCTTGACAGTGCCGTCTTCATCGAAGCAGATGAAGGTTTTGCGGCCGCCGACCGGGGCCATCACCAGTTTACATCCCCGGGTGGGCCCGGATAGGTTTTGCAGGCGCTTTTCGACGGCCGGGATATCTTTTTCCAAGGGTATCCCGCAGTCCGAGGCTGCTTTTAACCCTGCCAGTCTTCCGGATGCTTCAAGGGCGTCCGGATCGTCGAGGCCGAGTAACCGGCCGGCGGTATGGACCTTCTCCGGCAGGTTGTCGGGCAGAAAAAACCCGGTATGGTTGTCAAAGGCAAATGTGGTTCCGGCCAGCGCCAGAGGCCCGTTGGCCGGTGTCATGCCGGCCGATGCCACCAGCAGGTCGCACGGATAATCCTTGGATACGGTTCCCTGGGTTGTACTTATGGATACGCTGCTGACGCCGTGCTTTCCCTTGGTCCGGGTCGCCACCCATCCACACAGAAGCGGAATGTTTCTTTCCGACAGGCCTGCCACCAACCGGGGGCTCTGGCCGTCCTCCCGGATATCGGCCACACATGTAACTTTCAGGCCTGCATCATAAAGATCCATGGCCGCTTCCAGGCCAAGGTCATGGCCGACGCTGAAGACGGCCTGTTTTCCCGGAAGCAGCCCGTAGGTATGGGCCAGGCGGTGAGCGCAGTTGATTTGCATTACCCCTGGGCGCTCGTTGTTTTCGAAAAGAAGGGGGCGTTCAATGCATCCCGTGGCCACCACCACGCTCTCGGCCCGTATTTCCATATAGCGTTCATCAAAGGCATCGGTTTCCCCGCCCACCTGGAAGGCGGTAATCAGGTTGTTGCTATAGGCCCCGACCATGGCCGTATGGGTAAAGCAGCGTATGTTCGCGTACTCGAGGAGACGATCGGCCAGGTTTTTGGCCCTTTGATGGAGGGGATTATCTGCATAGGCGCTTAGGCGGTAGTCAAAAAAGCCCCCCAGCCAAGGACGGGTCTCTAAAAGAACGACGCGCAGACCCTGTTCACCGGCGGCCAGGGCGGCCGACATACCGGCGGGTCCACCGCCGATGATGCATACATCCGCCGTGGGGTAAAGCTCGTCGAATTTTCCAGGCAGGCGGAAATCGGGGGCGAGCTCTCCAAGTCCGGCTGCCTTGCGAATTTGTTTCAGGGCCACAGGCCAAGCACTCGCAGGTTTATGCAGGGTCCGATAATAGAATCCGGCCGGCATCGCCCAGTCCAGCTTGTCCATGAATCCCATGAGATCCATCTCAGGGGACCCTTTGACATTTTGCGCCCTGACTTTCATGCCGGGTTTAAGCAGGGTGTTTTCAGTGCGTACATTGGGGATGCCGTCCACGGCCATGCAGGTGTTGCTGCATTCCCCGTCCAGACTGTACAGCCCCCGGGGGCGGTGATACTTCAGGCTGCGCGAAAATATTCGCGTTCCATTTGCAAACAGCGCCGAGGCGATCGTATCACCCGCCAGCCCATGACTGGTCTTCTTCTTGTAGGTGAAAGGAATCTGCTCAGCCGGGTTGATTCGCAGCGTGGGCAGGTGATTAAGTCTGTTCATGACTGGACCTCCGGGACGTCGACTTCCAGGTTGGTGGTTGTATCACGGTGAATCGTGAACCAGACACCGCAGCCGTCACGATGGTTCCACCATTCTTTTTGAACCCCCGCAAGGCAGTTATTCATGTGGACGTAATCACACCACGCTTCCGGATCCAGTCCGGCTTCGGGAGGACGGGCTCCCTTTTCTTCCCCGCCGTACCGAAATTCATAACCGTTGCGCTTGCCGCAAATGGGGCAGGTAATGATTAATGCCATGTGTTCCTCCTCGGATCAGGTTCCCTATCCGGATTTTGATAAACCTCTAGTTGTCAGGTGAATAATTGACTAAGGCGGCAGTTTCCCCCATGAGCCGATGCTGTTGATATCGCTTCAAGGTGAACGGCTTCAGAATCTCAGGCCGGTTATTGGTAGCCATGAAGTGGGCCATGTGCTTTCCCGCCGCGGCGCTGGATTTGAACCCAAAGTAGCCCCACCCGCAGTCCATG
>CAZWGD010000280.1:0-3420 GCA_964633235.1 uncultured Desulfobacteraceae bacterium
CCAGGCAGAGGTAGTCGATCAGTTTGAATTTTTCGAGCAGGATACCTCCCATGGAAGAGATGTGCACCCCGCCGAAAACGATGATGACATCCGGGTGGCGTTTTTTAATTTCAACGGCCAGATCGTAGCCGTCAAGGAAACCGGAGGTGGTGGTTGAAAAACCGACCATTTGCGGGCGGTAGTTCAAAATGCGCCCGGCGTTGGCCGCTGTACCGGACACCGCCGCCGGTCCCAGGCAATCATGAATCCACACCCGGTGCCCTTCTCTTTCCAGGTGGGCGGCGATGGAGAGAAGCCCTAGAGGCGCCATGCGGTTCGCCGTGGCGGCAACATCTTTCCTTCCGGGAATCCAGTTGGATCCCGCCGGATGAACCAGTACGATCCTCATTTGCACTTCCCGGGAGTGATATCGGTGCTGGAGGGAGGTGGCGGTGAGGCGCTCATCAGCTTCTCTATGATCACACGCGTGGCCCACATCAGGAATATTTTTGTATATTTGGCCCCCGCCAGGTACATGCCCACGATAAAGACCAGATGAGACAACCCGTATATGGCCGGGCCGCCGATGACCCCGATCAAGGGCTTTTTCAAAAGCACGGCCAGGGCTCCCATGGCGGCCACCCCCGGCAGACCGATGATATAGCTGAAACCGATTAGGGCCAGTCCCAGAATGATTTTCAAGGTGGGCCGCTCTCTAAAGGCGCTTAAATCGGTCCGGCTGGCCATGGCTGACTGCACAAAGCGGGTCTCTGAAATTTTGGTTAAGACTTTCTTATAGGGGGTCATTTTGCGACCGGTCAACGGCAATCCCTCCGCAAGCCGAATTGGCATAATCGTATTGGATGTTTCCAGCAACATATACCAGACAACGGATTTATTCAAGACAATGGCAAGAAGACGGCTCCATACCCCGACTCAAAAAAGCTTGTTCAGGCCGGGAAAAATTGCTAAATATAGCGCCCGACGTAAGTAGAGGAACTGATGATTAAAATCCAGTTAGGCTTCCTGATGATAACCATCGTATTCTGTCTCCTATCAGGTACGGCGGCGGGGTTTGAAGGTTGGGATGCCTCGGCCTATACCCTGCAGATTGAAAATGACGGACTGGCCGGCACGGACCGGGATTATTCCAGCGGCATACGCTTGTCTCTGAGTGTGCCGTACGGACGCCGCGTGACGGCCTCCCCAGCCACCGATAGCGGATCTTCAAACCACAACCGTCCCGCACCGCCGGACGGGCACCCAGCCAAACGGTTGTTTTCACTCGCCGTGGGACACAAAATATTTACACCCTCGGACCTGGAACGGGAGGATCTCATTAAAGACGATCGCCCTTACGCCGGTTTTGCCTACCTGGGACTGGGACTTCACAACACTGAAAATCAGCGCAAGGAGAGCTGGGAGCTGGACCTGGGGGTTGTCGGGCCCCGTGCCTACGCCGAGGAGTCCCAAAACAATGTACACCGGCTGATCGGGTCCGAGGAGGCCTGTGGATGGAGAAACCAGTTGGCGGATGAATTCGCCGTTGAAGCCATCTATGAGGCTAAATGGCGGCTGTTCGGTGATCCAGGGGGAAACCCCGGGTTTGGCTATGATGTGATCCCGCATCTGGGGGGTCGCCTGGGAAATGTCCACATCGGCCTCAATCTAGGTGTGGAGCTTCGCCTGGGATGGAACTTACCTCCCAACTTCGGTACCTCTCCGACCCTGGTGGGAAGGGAAACCCACGGCGCCTTTTCCGTCGCCCGGGGCCGGAACGGCATCCATCTTTTTATTGCCACGGATGGCAGGCTGGTGTTGAGAGATATTTTTCTGGATGGAAATACATGGAAGCAAAGCCATCACGTGGAAAAAAAACCGTTAGTGGCCGATCTCATGGCTGGAATCGGCCTTGCCTACGGCCCTTTCCGCGCGAGCTACGCCGGTGTGTACCGGACAAAGCAGTTTGAAACCCAGGAGAGGGGACAGGTTTATGGCGTATTCATCCTTTCCTACGCCCGCTAGCCCGTGGACATCACCCCCGGAGTGCGTTTTCAGCCTCACTTGCGGCTATCGATAAATTCACCGCCATGGCGCAGCACGCCCAGGGTGCGGGGGATATACACGTCTGTTTCACGGGCGCTTTTGCATACCAGATGGAGATTCGGAATGGACCCGGGCACGGAGGGTGTTTTTGGGGCCGGATTCCGGGAGGGTGCCGGCAGATGTTCTTGAGCAATCAGCTCGAGTCGGCAGGGAAGGCGCGACAGATCAACGCCTTCAAGGGTTTCCGTCGGTAAGTCGGTGAGCGAAAATTCGTAATAGTCCTCCGGCGTTACGGTCATATCGAGGTTAACGCGATAGTCCCCGGATTCCACCTTAAGGATATGTACCGGCCGGGTGCTGCGATTCCGTATTCCGACCGTGAACACGACACCGTTCAGCGTGCTGTCCGACCGTGCCAGGTACAGGGTAAAATCCAAGTCGCGCTGGAGGCGCAAGCGCTCGACATCGGCCAGGGGCAAGCGATGTTCCTGATCGATACGGCAGCCCAATACCGAGAGCCAGGACGGGGAGTACTCTTTCAGGATGCCGCGGTATTCCACTTTGCCGTCTAATTCTGATGACAACTCGATAACCACCCTTCGATTGACGTAGCGTTCAAGGATGGGATCATAGGCATTGCCTACCGCACCCAGGGTTTGGGCACCGATTCTTTTTAACTGTGTATCCTGGGTTCTAAAGAGAATGGATGTGGCCGTACCCTTCATACGGGTCAGAAACATGCCCAGGGATTCGTTGATGGCGTCCCGGAAGGTATTGAGAAAGTTCCATAAATGACGGGCAGCCCGGTGGCGGGGACCCGGATCGGTACTGCGGGCCACCTCTTTGAGACGTCGCTCCCGGTTGGCCGGCGAAAGCTCCACATGGTACCGGTACAAGGCTTCGATGTCATCCATGTCGTCCCGGAAGAGGATGAAGCTGGAATCTCCCCGCCCCTCTGTGACCATTCCGACTTCGGGGTTGCGAAGCTGGGAATAAACCAACTCCAGGCCGTTGGGGAAGACCCGCATGCGGCCCCAGATCAGCTTGCCGCTTTTGAGTTTGACCGTAGTATGAAAACCGTGGAGATCGGCCAGCACGCGGTCCCGCTTGCGGCGCTGGATGAAACTCCCGATCAGGGCGGTTAAAAAGACGAGAAAGATACTTAGTAGTAAGACTGTGTCCAAGGCAAGACGTCTCTCATCTGCTCCGTTTTACTTCTTCCGTCAGGGTCTGGAATGAGTCGGAGTGCTTCAGGTTGAACCGGGTGACGTGCCGGGCATTTTCAGGGTCGAATCCGTCGTGTCTTATCTTTTGGATGAGTTGACCGAATGCGGCTGTTTCCTTGATATGCGTAGAAGAGGCCGACTCTCTGTACAGCGGATAGTCGGCAACGAT
>CAZWGD010000281.1:0-3419 GCA_964633235.1 uncultured Desulfobacteraceae bacterium
ATGCCCTGACCGCGGTTTCGTGTACCTCCAACGGTATTATCAAGTATATCTATATCTTCATGAGAGCGCCGGACAAACAGGAGTAAAACCTCTCGGCAAGCGAAAACGCAATCGCACATTCTGAAGAGCGGTCATCATGACCGCTCCTGTTTTTAAAGGAAAAATCACGTGAACCTCGCACCGCTGTTTTCACCAAGATCCATTGCCGTGATTGGTGTTTCCCGGACCAACGACCGCCATCCGGCCAATGTTATTTACAACAAACTTCATCTGCGTTACCCTGTGGATGTTTTTCCGGTGAACCCCGCCGGCGGAAAAATGCACCGGGAAAAAATATACACTGATGTTGCGGACATTCCCGGCAAAGTCGATTTGGCCGTTGTGGCCGCCCGGGCCGAATATGTGCCCGGTATTATCAAGAGTTGCGTCCGGTGCGGGGTGGGCGGTGCCACGGTGATCTCCGGCGGGTTCGCCGAGGTGGGCAGAGGAGATTTGCAGGATGGTATCGCCGATATGGGACGGGCACATCAGTTTCCCTTTATCGGACCCAACTGTCTGGGCATCTATGTACCGTCAAAATTCGACACCTTTTTTCTCCCGGGGGAACGCTTGATCCGTCCGGAACCTGGCGGGGTCGCCATTGTCAGTCAAAGCGGCGGTGTACTGGTCGACCAGATGGTCAAATTCGCCGGACAGGGGGTCGGCCTCTCACTGGCCGTAAGCATCGGCAATAAGGCGCTGATCAGGGAACTGCACATGCTTGATTATCTGGCCGCTGATCCGGCAACCCGTGTGATTGCTTTTTATGTGGAGGGTTTCGGGGAAAATGAGGGCCGTAAATTTGTTCAAAAGGCCGCTGCCTGCGGTAAACCCGTCATCGTTCTCAAAGCCGGAAAAAGCGCCCGAGGGTCCAAAGCTGTTTCCAGCCACACGGCTTCCCTGGCGGGAGACTACGACGTTTTTTCTCAGATCCTTGCCCAACACGGCATTGTAGAGGCCAGGGACGAGTTCGAGCTGGTCTCTTTCTGCGAGTCATTGAGCTGCTACCACCGTTCCATCGGGAGCCGTGTGGGAGTCATCACCGGCAGCGGCGGACACGGGGTGCTGGCCGTGGATGCCTGCGCCACCCACGGGCTGGTCACGCCCCTGCTTTCCCGCGGCATTCAGGAGCGTATTCTGGCCAGCCTCTCTCCCAACGTCAGGCCCATCGCCTCGGTCGGCAACCCCATCGACCTGACCGGCAGCGCCGGTGATGAAGATTTCATTCAGGCGGCTAGGGGCCTGGGAAACGACCCGGATATCGATTGTGTCCTCACCCTGCTCTTGCCCTATTCACCCAGTATCAGTTCCGACCTTGGGGCCCGGCTGAGCAATTTATACCGGAAGGAAGACAAGCCCCTGATCGCCTATGTTCCCCATGAACAAAAATACCGCATGCTGATTGAAGGGTTCGAACTCAACCGTATCCCGGTCTCTTCTTCCATTGAGGGTGCGGTGCTCATGGTTGAAGCCCTGAGGAGGTGCCGGCCATGCTGAATCCCGAAATAATCACCATACTGGAAGATGCCGCGCAAACCGGCTGGGTATTTGAACCGGATGCCAAGCGGCTACTGGCCGTGGCGGGATTGACGGTACCGAGATTCAAACGGGTCATGGATATCAATGCGGCCCTGGAGTGGACCCGCACCATCGGCTACCCGGTCGCGGCCAAGGTTGTCTCCCCGGCGGCGCTCCACAAATCCGATGTGGGGGGGGTGGCCGTGGGCATCGACAATGACGACACCCTGCGGGCGGTCTTTGAGCGCTTCAGTCGCATCGAGGATTTCTGCGGAGTTGTGGTGGAAAATATGGTCTCCGGAGTGGAGTTGATCGTGGGTGCCAAAATCGACCACCAGTTCGGCCCCGTGGTTCTTTTGGGATTCGGGGGTACCGGGGTGGAGATTTACCGGGATACGGCCCTGCGCATGGCACCGCTCTCCCCCCGGGATGTAAGTTCCATGATCAACTGTCTTAAAGCCCGTCCCCTGCTGGAAGGATACCGGGGGACTGACCCCGTCCATATGCGCAAACTGACCCAAACCCTCCTCACGTTTTCGGAGTTGATCATGGCCTTGGAAGGCCGCTTTGAGTCTATCGATCTAAACCCGGTGATCTGTTCGGCTTCGTCCTGTGTGATCGCCGACGCCCGTATTGTTCTGCCCCATCCGGGATGACGAGCGGCAAGGGTTGGCTTAACATTCATTTATCAGTTCAGTCGTTCAGAAGCGCCTGAGATCTGGAAGCCGCGCCTGAATTATGAAATATGACGCTTTGAAAACGCATCTCTGGTGCTGGCTGTTCATCATCCCGGCATTGATCTCTCCACCCCCGACGGTGTGGGGCCAGTCCCTGAATGTCGTAACCTCGGTGCCGCTGCCCTCCCTGATATCAAGCTTGCGCATTGACGGTCCCCTGGATTTTTGCGGTGAAGCGGTTCCCCTTTCCGAAGAGGGTATCCGGGAGCGGTTGGAAAAGGAAATCCTGCTTTCATTATGGAATCGGCCCCAGGTGGTACTGTGGCTCAAACGGGCCGGTCGCTATTTTCCATACATCGAAAAAACATTGCGCAAAAACCACCTGCCGGACGATCTCAAATACGTGGCCGTTGTGGAGAGTGCCCTGCGGCCCCATGTGGGATCTCGCAAAGGCGCGATGGGATTCTGGCAATTTTTGGCCTCTACCGGGCGAAAATACGGTCTTACCGTCAATCGACACACCGATCAACGGCGGAATATCTTCTATTCCACAAGGGCCGCCGTGCGGTATTTTAAGAAACTATACGCCGAACTGGGTTCTTGGACGCTGGCGGCGGCGGCGTACAACATGGGGGAGGCGGGGTTGAAGACCGAGATCCTGTCCCAGAAAACCAACGATTACTACCAGCTATATCTCCCCCTGGAGACCCAGCGGTACCTGTTTAAAATCATTGCCGTCAAGCGCATATTCGAACATCCGGAAATGTACGCTTTCAACATCACCCCGGAAGACGTATATCCCCCGCCGACTTTCGATACGGTTAGGCTGGTCTGTAAATCCGAAACCGCTATCCAACAAGTTGCTTGGGCGGCCAAGACCTATTTCAAGCGCATCAAGGATCTGAATCCCGAGTTGCGGGGACATTTTCTTCCCAAGGGTCAGCATTCAATTCTGGTGCCCCGGGGAGCGGGAAAGGGGTTTGCCTACCGATTTAAAAAAAGCGCCAAGACCGATACCGGCAGCCTGACTTACATCGTCAAAAGGGGCGACAGCCTGTCGGCCATCGCCGGTCGTTTCAACGTGCCCCTGCCGGCCCTGGCCAGGTGGAATCGCTTAACCCTGAAAAAGCATATCCATCCAGGGGACCGTCTGGTGATTCACACCCAACGGTAGCCTAACCATTA
>CAZWGD010000282.1:0-3374 GCA_964633235.1 uncultured Desulfobacteraceae bacterium
CTGACGGAGGCATCCTACAAACCGGGCTATAAGGACAGGGTCAGGACCGAGGAGGATCGGCTTAGACTGATGGCGGTAAAGGATTTCGTCACTACCGAAGTGGAACCGCTATTTGACGCTGCGGAATGTTTGAGAATGGGCAGGGATTTATTTGTCCAGCACGGTATGACCGCCAATCTGAATGGGATTGAATGGCTTCGAAGACACTTTCCGGACCATCGGGTGCATGCCGTTAACTTTCCAACGGATCCCTATCCCATTCATATTGATGCTACCTTCGTCGCTCTCAGGCCCGGTCTGATTATCAATAATCCGGAGAGGGCACTTCCCGAGGAGCAGCGTAAAATCTTCGAGATCAATGATTGGCAAATTATCGATGCCGCACAACCGGCGCATGAAGAACCACCACCCCTGTGCTATTCCAGCGTCTGGCTGTCCATGAACGTTTTATCGCTGGATACGCAAACGGTCTGCGTGGAGGCAAGTGAAATCCACCAGATGGAACAATTTGACCGATTGGGGTTCGAAGTCGTGCCGGTCCCGTTTCGGGATGCCTATGCATTCGGTGGCGGTCTTCACTGCTCAACGGCGGATGTCTATCGTCAAGGGGCGTGCCAAGACTATTTTCCAAAACAGATTTAATTAAAAAATGGCTTTTTCGCCTTAAGGTTGAGGGTCATTAGACGGGGTTGCCATGGTTGACGAAAAGCCGCTGGCATTGGTTGCCTTTGGGGGAAACGCCCTGATCCAGAAGGGGCAGAGGGGTACCGCCGAAGAGCAGTTTGAAAACCTGCGTTTCCCCATGCGGCAAATCGCCCGAATGTCCACCAAGTACAAGCTCGTGATCACCCATGGCAACGGACCCCAGGTAGGCAATCTTCTGCTACAGCAGGAAAGCTGTAAACAGGTGCCCGAGATGCCTCTGGAGATCATCGGCGCCATGACCCAGGGGCAAATAGGCTATATGATCGAATCCTCCCTGGATTCAGCCCTGATGCAAATCGGCATCGACTATCAGCAGCCCTTCGTTACCATGATTACCTACGTTGTGGTTGATGAGCTGGATCCGGGTTTTGAAAACCCCACCAAGCCCATCGGTCCGTTTTATACCGAAGCAGAAGCCCGAAAATTGACCTATAATCATCTGGTGAAAACCGACAAGGGCTATCGGAGAGCGGTGGCGTCGCCTAGACCGCTGACCATCGTGGAGCACCGCGAAATAAAAAAATTGATCGAGATGGATTTTATTGTTATCTGTTGCGGCGGCGGCGGTATTCCGGTGATTCGCAAGAAGCGGCAATTCCAGGGTGTGGATGCCGTGATTGATAAGGATTTGGCCAGCTCTGTTCTGGCCCGGGAAATCAAGGCCGACATTTTCGTGATTGTCTCCGATGTCGAGGGCGCCTGCATCAATTGGGGAAAAGCGGACCAGAAACTGCTGCGCGAAGTGCCGCTGTCGGAAATAGAGAAATATCGTCACCAGGGCCAGTTTCCCGCCGGGTCCATGGGCCCCAAGGTGGAAGCCGTGATCGATTTTTACAAGGCCACCGGCAGACGCGGCATTATCTGCCAGCTGAAAGATATCGAAAAGGCCGTTGCCGGGGAGGCCGGTACGGAAATAATAGAGAATTCAAGATAGATCTTTTGGGGTGCGTTATCGCTCGTCGGCGCAACATAATACAGCCTTCTCCCCCTAGCCTTCCCAAAAGCGTTATCTTGAATTTCATAGATTAATTTTAAGCCTGAATAATGTAAGGGATTTGATGGGAGAGAAATGATGCCGAGAAAAAAGGTTATTATCATCGGGGCCGCCGGAAGAGATTTTCATAACTTCAACACCTATTACCGTGGCAACGACGCGTATCAAGTGGTGGCTTTTACAGCCGCGCAGATACCGGACATCGAAGGTCGCCGATACCCGGCGGAGCTGGCCGGAGGGCTTTACCCTGAAGGGATGCCCATATATGCCGAGGAGGATTTGCCCAGGCTGATCAGGGAATTGGACGCGGATGATTGTGTTTTCTCCTACAGCGACGTTTCCTATGGACATGTGATGTCCGTGGGTGCCGTCGTCAATGCCGCAGGAGCAGGCTTTGTCATGCTGGGACCCAAGCACACCCAGGTTAAAAGCACCAAGCCGGTGATATCGGTCGGGGCGGTGCGCACCGGCTGCGGTAAGAGCCAGACATCGCGGCGGATCATTGAAATTCTGATGGAAAAAGGCCTTAAAGTCGTGGCCATCCGCCATCCCATGCCCTATGGTGATATTGTGGCCCAGAAAGTGCAGCGCTTTGCCACGCTGGAGGATATTGACCGGCACAATTGCACCGTCGAGGAGATGGAAGAATACGAGCCCCACGTGGTACGCGGCAATGTGATTTACGCCGGCGTGGATTATGAGGCGATTTTACGGGCGGCCGAGGAAGACCCCGACGGATGCGATGTGGTTCTGTGGGACGGCGGCAATAACGATTTTCCTTTTTACTGCTCCGATCTCCACGTAACCGTTGTCGATCCGCATCGGCCCGGCCATGAGATGACCTACTATCCGGGCAATGTTACCCTGCGCATGTCCGACGTGGTGGTGATCAATAAAATGGACAGTGCCGATGCGGCCGGTATCCAAATAGTGCGACGCAATATCGCCACCGAGGCACCGCATGCGACCGTCATTGACGCCGCCTCCACCCTGGATGTGGACGACCCTGCGGTGATCAGAGGCAAGAAAGTCTTGGTCGTGGAAGACGGGCCGACCTTGACCCACGGTGAGATGACCATCGGTGCCGGTGTGGTTGCGGCTAGAAAATTCGGTGCCGCCGAACTGGTTGATCCGCGGCCCTACACGGTGGGTCGCCTGACGGAAACCTTCGAAATCTATCCCGAGATCGGGACGCTGCTGCCGGCCATGGGCTACGGTGAGGTTCAGTTGAAAGATATGGAAACCACCATCAATAATACGGAATGTGATGCCGTGGTCATTGCCACGCCCATCGACCTGAACCGTATCATCAAGATTACCAAACCCAACACGCGGGTATACTACAACCTGCAAGAGATCGGACGACCGAATTTCGATACCGTCCTGGATGATTTCCTCAAGAAGCATAACCTGAAATAAGCCCGTAGATGGGAGGGAGGATGCCATGGCCTTTAATTTAATTAACCGCCATTTTTTAAAGCTGCTGGATTTTTCTCCACAGGAAATAAAATTCCTGCTGGATCTTTCCCTGGACCTTAAGAGGGCCAAATACGCGGGTCTGGAACGGCAGCGCCTTAAAGGCAAGAATATCGCCCTGATTTTTGAAAAATCATCCACTCGGACCCGCTGCGCCTTTGAAACGGGGGCCTACGATCAGGGGGCTCACGTGACCTAT
>CAZWGD010000283.1:0-2049 GCA_964633235.1 uncultured Desulfobacteraceae bacterium
AGCCAATCTATTAAAATGGGTGAAGTCAAAACGCAGCCTATCGGGTGAGACACGTGATCCAGCCTGTTTCACATGCTCCCCCAGGAGATCTTTCAACACGGCGTGTAAAATATGGGTGGCCGTATGGTTGCATGCCGTAGCCGCCCGACGCTCTCCGTCTACGGTAAAAGTAACCGTATCTCCCCTTTTCAGGGTTCCCGATTCAATCTTGCCCCTGTGGATTATCAGACCGGCAGGATCTGTAATGGTTGCGGACACCGTCATTTTAAAATTTTGGGCGCTGATCCATCCGCTGTCGCCAACCTGGCCGCCGGATTCAGCATAAAAAGGGGTCTGGTCGGCGACCACTTCTACGGTTGTTCCGGCCCGGGCCTCTTCGATGGCATTGCCGTCCAAGACTATAGCCAGAACTTTACCTTGACAGGATACGGTATCGTAACCCAGGAAAACGGGTTGAATGCCCTGGGAGGAGAGGTTTTTATACGCCTCACTCGCCGTGGTGAAGGCAGCCACAGAACGGGATTTTTTGCGCTGCACCGCCATGGCCGCATCGAATCCGTCCATGTCGAGTATCAGTCCTTCATCCCGAACAACATCCTGCACAATATCGACGGGAAATCCATAAGTGTCATAAAGCTTGAAGATAAGGGCACCCGGTATGCGGCTTTGCCCCTTTTCCCTTATTTCCGTCAAGGCGTCGGTGAGCAGTTTCAATCCATGATCCAAGGTCTCCATAAAACGGATCTCTTCGTTTTCGATGATATTGGTGATGAAAGGGGCGGATGCGGTCAATTCCGGATAGGCTGATTTCATGACCCCAAACACCGCACCGGCGGTGTCAGAGAGAAACGGTTTGACCAGTCCCAGGTTCCGCCCGTACCGGATGGCCCGGCGCATGATCCGCCGCAGAACATACCCCCTGCCCTCATTTGAGGGCAGAACACCGTCATTGATAAGAAAGGCGGCTGCGCGGCTATGATCGGCAATCACCTTCAAGGCCACATCATTTTCAATGGATTCGCCGAAACGTTTTTGTGACAGATGTTCGGCTTCTTGAATGATCGGCAGAAGAAGGTCGGTTTCGAAGTTGGTGGAGGCTTCCTGCATCACGGAGGCCATGCGCTCCAGCCCCAGGCCGGTATCGATGCTCGGCTTGGGCAGGGGAGTCAGCTGGCCTGCCTCATCACGGTTGAACTGCATAAACACCAGGTTCCAGATTTCAAGAAAGCGGTCACAGTCGCACCCCACCTTGCAATCCGGCTTTCCGCACCCATGCGCCTCGCCCCGGTCTAGATGAATTTCCGAACAGGGGCCACAGGGACCGGTATCCCCCATGGACCAGAAGTTGTCCTCTTCTCCGAAACGGAGGATGCGGTCAACCGGAACACCGATGTTATTGTGCCATAACTCATGGGCTTCATCGTCATCAAGGTAGATGGAAATCCAGAGATCATCGGCCGGCAATCCGTACCCATTGATCAGCAGATCCCAGGCAAACTCAATGGCTTTTTCTTTGAAATAGTCCCCGAAGGAGAAATTCCCCAGCATTTCAAAAAAAGTATGATGCCGGGCCGTGTACCCCACATTTTCCAGGTCATTGTGTTTCCCTCCGGCGCGGACACACTTTTGCGAGGTGGCGGCCCGGACATAGGGACGCTTTTCTTCACCGAGAAAGGTGCGTTTAAACTGTACCATCCCGGCATTGATAAACAACAGGCTGGGGTCATCCCGGGGAACCAGGGATGAACTGCGGACTATTTGATGGTGATGTCTGGCAAAATAATCCAGAAATTTTTTTCGTACTTCGTTACCGGTCATGATTTCTCCATGCAAAATAAATCAGCGGAGCCGCTTATTGGGTGTCCTGTCAAGGTTCACATGGGCCTGGCATCAAGCCCCGAAAAAAAATCCGTCTACTGATGATGATATCCACTACTTGGCCGCTTTGGTGCTGCGCTCGTCTTTATGGGGCGCTTCAAAGCCCAAGGCTGTTTTTACCTTGCCCAGGGCGGCACTGTAAATGTCTTCGTTGTCCATGAAGAACTGTTT
>CAZWGD010000283.1:2059-3372 GCA_964633235.1 uncultured Desulfobacteraceae bacterium
CCATCAAAGGAATACCATGAACCGCTCTTTTCAATAATCCCGGCCTTTACCCCCATATCGATCAGATCACCGCTTTTGGAGATGCCTTCCCCATACATGATATCAAACTCGGCTTCCGTAAACGGAGGTGCCATTTTATTCTTGACCACCCGCACCCGGGTGCGATTGCCGACTACCTCCTGCCCCTCTTTAATGGCGCCGATACGGCGAATATCCAAGCGTACCGATGAATAGAACTTCAGGGCATTGCCGCCGGTGGTGGTTTCCGGGTTTCCGAAGACCACACCGATTTTCATGCGGATCTGGTTGATAAATATAAGGGCCGTCATGGTTTTGCCAATGGTACCCGTCAGTTTCCGCAGGGCCTGGGACATCAACCGGGCCTGGAGTCCCATGTGGGAATCACCCATTTCACCTTCTATCTCCGCTCTCGGAACCAAAGCGGCTACAGAATCGATAACAATAACATCAATGGCACCGCTGCGAACCAGCATATCGGATATTTCCAGGGCCTGTTCACCGGTATCAGGTTGGGATACCAGCAGCTCATCACAATCGACCCCCAGCTTCCTGGCATAAGTGATATCCAGGGCGTGCTCCGCATCAATAAACGCGGCAATACCCCCTCTCTTTTGCACTTCGGCCACGCTGTGAAGGGCCAGCGTGGTTTTGCCGGAGGATTCCGGCCCAAAGATTTCCGACACGCGCCCCCGCGGTATCCCCCCCACCCCAAGGGCACGGTCGAGGGCCAGTGATCCGGTGGGAATGACCGGGACTTCAATGATTGGCTTGTCGCCCAGCTTCATGATCGATCCCTTGCCGAACTGGCGTTCTATCTGCACCATGGCTGTTTTGACCGCTTTATGTTTATCCGGTGATGTGGTCACGATAACCTCCTGTAATCAAATCAATTAAGTCCATGGGGAGCCCCTTGGAGCGGAATGCTATTCAAGATGGTGTAAACGGCGCCCCGGGGTGTCAATCTGCTGCTGAATATATGCATATGTGTTGCCACGAAGGTATCCGATCGATAGTCATGAAACGCCGCCAATACCGTTCCCAAGCGTCCTGGATCAGCGCGCCCCTTCACCCGTCCCAGGGTAAGGTGAGCATGATATTGCTTTTTTTCCTTTTTAAACCCGTTCAAGGCGCCGTGCAAGCGATTGTCCAGGGTTGTTTTCAAGCCGACGAGTCGGTCCGTTTCACCCCCCACACCCACCCAAATGACCCGGGGACGCTTTGCCGTGGGGAAGGTGCCCACGCCGGAGGCGCACAATGACAGCGGACGTCGGGTTTGCGCTGTTTCAGTGACC
>CAZWGD010000284.1:0-3369 GCA_964633235.1 uncultured Desulfobacteraceae bacterium
GATAGGCCCTTCAATCTATCCGGGTTCAATGGCGGGTCCTTGTGGGCATACAGGGCCATATCCTCCAGCAGACCGGCATGCTCATTGATGATCGTTAAACAGTTCTTGAGATCATGGGAAATAGATGCCGACATCTTTTCAAAAAATGCCAGCCTGGCATCGATGATGGTCTCTTTAGCGTGCACCGTATTCCCCGCTCTTTTTAGCGCCTGAAACGATACGGAGGATCGTCTGCGCCTTTCCGTTAGCTTTCACGGATGTTTCAATAAGCGTTTCAGCCGGTCTAGTCAATAAGCATAATGGGCAAACCCAGGGTAGCCGCATTTGGAACGGATAAAGCCTAGCGGTGATCCTGAATCAAAATCCCCATGCGATTACCCAGTGCATAAAGGCATATACGCAGTGCTATGGCCTTCCGGCCGCCATCAGCTGCAAGGTCGGCATAATCCGGTCAATATGATGCTCGATTTTGGCGAACACCCTGGCGTATACCTTGATCGGGCATCCGATGGGATCGCCAATATCGCTTTTGCGGGTGTCTTCACCGGGCCAAGCTCCCAGCAGGCCCATCTTTTCAAGGCACAGGGGAAAAAACAGTTGGATATGTTTTTTCTGGAAACGTTCCATGGTCAGGATTATGTCGGCGGCGGCCAGTTCAGCGGCTTTCAGCGACCGGGAACGGTGATGCGAGATATCGATGCCGTTTTGGAGGCATATTTGACGTGCAGGGTTGCTGGCGGGCTCATTTTCCATTCCACCGATACCCATGGATGTTACCCCGAGATCCGCCTTTCCGCTATGCCCCCATCGATGTTTTAGAATACCTTCTGCCATGGGGCTGCGGCAAATATTGCCCGTACATATGAATACAACCTTTAGCATACCTTCACCCGTAAATTATCATCGGCACCCGGAATTTATTTTAGGAGATTACCGTTTTTATCAAGGCCTTTAGTTTTGCCATCTGATGCCGCCGTCTGTCCGCGTCGAGCAGTTCTTTAACCAGGAATAGCCTATACGCAGGGTTGTGACCCAACTTGAGAAGGCGGATGTGGGTGTACCAGCACAACATGTAAAGAGTCCTTACCCAGCGATGTTTGATTTGTGCCTGAAACAACCACCAGGTAATGACGGAGAACCTGGTACGGGGAATGCCGGAGGGTCCGGGTTGGTTAAATAATTGCTCGGAAAGCGTGATGTAATGGTCCAATACCCGCTGATAGCCCGCTCGTTTGAAGCGACGGGAAATCATGGACCAGTCGATGCCTTGTTTAAAAACGCGTTGCGCCGCAACCATATCGTATATCTGGTAAAGCTTAACCCAGCCGTAGCGATAACCGCCGTCGGAAAACTGGCCGTGGATAATATTGTTCAGCAGGAAATGACTGGGATCCGGGAGCCTGATGACGGCGTCGCCAGCGCGGATGGTGACGGATCTATTGAATATCTCTTGCGCCGGCAGTATTGATTGGTAGCGAAAACCGACTGCCTCCCGGTGCAGCTCCAGGAGTGCCGGGCTGTCTTTGTGGAATAGCGGGGCGTAATGCTGGTGGTGGTCATAATGTGATTCATCGGTGTCTCCCCTGGCCTCGAACCCCACCTTTCGCAAAGCGGATACGCAGTCGGCCATGCGTTCGCGGGGCACCAGCAGATCGATATCCACCATGGTACGCAGACCCGCATCTTCGTAAGTTTCATGAAACAGTGCGGCCATACCTTTTAGAAGAACCGGTTCCACCGAGACGCTGTTTAGCTGCCGTGCAATTTCCACAACCTTGTCTTTCAGGCGGCGATTCCGATGGCGACTCAGTACGTATATGGTTGACAGGATATCAATCATATCCGCTGGAAGAAGCCTAAGCAGGTCCCGCTTTTTCAGGTTCCAATAAAGCAGGGGGAGGACAAAGTGTTTGTCGGCGATGCGGATCACCTGCTTCCAGTCTACCCGCTGATGGCTTATTGCATGGGCCAGCTGCTGTTTTACGGCACCGCTGCCATCCGAGGCAGAAATGCAGCGGCATAAGAAGAAGAAGGCTTCCGGGCCCTTCATGAATCTATGGCCTCCCGTACAACGGATACCGCCTCATCAAGGGAGTGAAAACAGAAATCATAACAAGGGACAGATTGAATCCAGTCAAGGAAGGTTTGGACCTTTTCAGGGTCGGGTGATACCCAAACCCCGGCATCGATGATGCGCTGCAGGGCCGTGGTGGCGTCAATGCCGTGAAATCCGGTTGGGCCGTATGGTTGATATCTTGGAAAAACCATACATGCTGCGGGCCAGCCGTTGTCAGCCTTTTCAGCATATGAACCTGCCGGGACCAGGTATTTGACCTGTTTGTAATAACGCTGGTATACGGGCTCTTCCTGCAGTTCAGGGTAATATGGGGACAGGGCCGGCCAACTGCCGGATTTTATACATATGCTCAGGGGCACGGAGCGGATATGCTGATTGCCGGACTCCAGGGGAACAACATCGTCACTCAAGTAACCCAGGCCGGAACTGACCAGCGCGGTTGTCAAGGTGCTTTTGCCGCTGCCGCCCATGGCGGGGAAAATGATGGCGTGCCGATCATTGCGAATCGCCGAGGCGTGCAGGACGGCCATCCAAGCGGATTCGGCATAGACCCGGTTAATCACCTCCTGAATGAGAATGCCGATGGCCTGATGAACCGAGGGGTCCGTGCCGGCAATATCCTTTTCCGTCTTTACGATGAACTTTTCACCATTTTTAATGAAGTCGATAGCATATGTGGCAAGGTCCGGGGATGACAGGTGGGCAAACAGAGGGTGGACCAGGGTCTCCAAATCGGTGGAGTGAAATCCGATTTCGAATGAGACCCCAAATAGTTTGTAGCGCAGCCTGGGGTGAATATGGTCAATCTTCAGGTACGATTGGCCGGTATCATCCATTGCCCCCATAGGGTCCTCATCCCGCCGGGTATTGGCCGGCGGTTCACCCCCTACCGGTCGAACCAAGCCCTGCTTTCGCCAGGTTCCGAGGGCCGTATGGATGTCACTCTGGGCGGTATGCCGGGAAATAGGGAACTTTTCCAAAAGCTGGTCACTTATTTCTTCCGTATCATATCCATGGGAATAATACTCCCATATCAACCTGGCCGTGGGGTTGAAGAGAAATAAGCGGTTCTCGCCCTCCCTGAAAGCCACCAGGTTTTTTTCGAGGGGAAAGGTGTGTACGTTCGCCCTGTTTGTGGCTTGGTTCGCATGATCTGGATATGCATGAAAATCAGGCCTACGCGGTGTGTATCTTGTACATAAGCAAGTATGCATACCGTCATTCATGCCCAGATATACCCTGCTTCCGGCCAGTTTTTTCAGATACAGAAGCGCCACGGAGCGGTGATTGCC
>CAZWGD010000285.1:0-3285 GCA_964633235.1 uncultured Desulfobacteraceae bacterium
ATCTGGGCCTCTTCATGGTACACTATCTTTTGAAATCCAAAGCAGTCGACATACACCACCAATGGATTTCTGAAAAAGACATTCCCGGCGGCCCCACCTTTTTTCGGGGTCCGCACCAGATACCCACCGATGTCATCACCGGGCGTTTCGGCAACCATGTGAACGCATTCCACGACCGGTGCCGAACCCTTGGCGGTACACCGCTGGCCCTGGCCGAGGCCGCCTATCGGTTTGTGATTACCGAGCGTATTCCCGTGGGGGTTTTGTACTGGTGCGGGGATGACCTGTTCCCACCGGAGGCTAAGGTGCTGTTTGACGAAACCATCGTGGATCATCTGGCGCTGGATGTCGTCTTTGCCCTGGCCGTGAGTGTTTGCCGGCAATTGGGGATGACCACCGGGGAAAAACTAGATCTACTCTGAGAGTAGTATGAGGAAGATCATGATCGAAATCATTGAAAGCGATTACACCACTCCCGGCCATGCGGCCCATATCGTGGCGTTGATGGATGACTATGCCCAGGATATCATGGGGGACGGAAAGTCTTTGCCCGACACGGTCAAGGAGAACCTGGTGAATGAGCTTAAAAAGCGGGATGCCATCCATACCATACTGGCCCTTGTGCAGGGCAAGCCCGCCGGGCTGGCCATCTGTATGGAGGGTTTCTCGACTTTTTCCTGTAAGCCCCTGCTGAATATCCACGATCTGGTGGTTGGCGAAGCCTACCGGGGGAGGGGCATATCCAAGTTGATTTTAGCTGAGGCAGAGGCCGTTGCCAAGCGGTTGGGATGCTGTAAATTAACCCTGGAGGTGTTGGAGGGGAATGCCGTCGCCATCAGCCTCTACCAATCAATCGGTTTTCAGCCCTATGAGCTGGACAAGCGCATGGGCCGGGCGCTATTTTTGCAAAAGCTGTTTTAGCGAGAGTGTAAGCTGGGCATTGGAGTACCCTCGTGCAAATGCCGTCAAGAGTTTGAACCCTTCGTCATCCGGCCGCCATCCGGAAATACACCCTATGTCAGCATACCGCATACCTAAAAGTGAGCTTCAGCTTAGCGAAACCATAAAACGAAGCCGCTTCATTGCCACGGCCGGGCATACGGATTCGGAAACCGCCGCCAAAACCTATGTCGCCGAAATCAGGTCCAGGTTTGCGGATGCCACGCACCACTGCTATGCGTACCTTGCCGGCCCACCCGGGAGCACGGCTCGGGTGGGAATGAGTGATGACGGCGAACCCCACGGCACGGCTGGACGCCCCATTTTGAATGTGCTGCTTCATTCGGATGTGGGAGAGATTACTATTGTGGTGACGCGTTATTTCGGAGGCACTAAGCTGGGAACCGGCGGTCTGGTCAGCGCTTACTCGGGTATGGCCCAGAAAATATGTTCCGCATTGGATACCAAAAAAAAACAAGTCGCCGCCCTTTTCGAGGTCGATCTTGGATATCGGCATGTCGGACCGTTGAAACGGATCATCGACCTGTTTGAGGCTAAAATACTTAAGGAGACGTACGGTGAACAGGTGGGCCTGTTGATCGCTTTTCCTCAGGAGCGTACCGTGGCCCTGCGGACATCCCTGCTGGACGCTACGGGGGGGGAAATAGTCATCAGGGATGTTTGCGGAAGGGACAATTAACGGTTTTGGTTACCCTCCCCTGAAAACGGGCCGGAAGGGGGCTTTCAGGGGAGGGTAGGGGTCTGAAAACGGAAAGACTTGCTCTTTAGGCCGCCTGTTGGAGGCGTTTCGCCTTGGCAGCCGCTTCCGCTTCGGCTACCATTTCCTCCAAGGCCGATAATACCCCCTCAGACAGCGCCGGAGGCGTATGGTGTTGAATAATGTCAAGGGCCCGCGTATAAGCCTTGTCTACGATACCGGGTGACCCTGAAGCCATCCAGTCATCCCGGCTGCGACGGTCAAATAAAACACCCTGGGATTGGCTGCGCATATTCCGGAATGTGTGTTCATGGGTAATGAATTCACCGCCGGGACCCACATCCCTGATAACGTCATGGGCGATCTGTTCATCCGTAATCCGGATGCCTTCTACGGCTTTCAGGATCATCTTGACCATTTCATCCTGCATTACCGCCTGCGCATAGTCCCATGTCATCCCGCTGTCAAACATCCCTATGCCATAAATCAGGTTGGCACCTGCCAACGCCGGTAACATGGCGGTGATCGTAAATTCGTGAGCGGCCTGAACATCGGGCTCCTTGCTGTCCACCTACCCCCCTGCGGTCCAGGAGGGGATTTGATAGAACTGCGCCAGCTTGGCGACGGCGGCACTGAATAGACCCAGCTCAGGGCAGCCGACCGAGGCCAGGGCGGTCCTTAGATCCATGATTCCCGTGGAAGAGCCGTACACCATGGGATGCCCTTTTTTGACCAGTTGACCCAAAACGATCATGCTCAGAACTTCGGCATTGTGGGTCACCAGGGTGCTGGCCAGGTTGATGCAGGTCGTGCCCCCTGCCAGTCCCAACGGATTGATCTTTAAGGGAACTCCCAGCCGGCACGAGGCAATCAACACATCGCAAGCTTCCCGGGAATGTAATAGCGGGCTGATGGGGTCGCAGGTGGTCGAAAAAAGCGGCCTTTCCCTGAAGGCCTTTTCGCCACCAGCCACCAGGGCTCCCATTTGAAAACAGGTGTTCAGGTTCTCAACACTATTAATGCCGATATACCCGTGTTTGGTACAGTTGGCAAAGAAGGCTTTGGTATTGAAGATACAGGCCACCTCCTGTTCCATATCACTAGGCGTCAAGGGCCGTTCAAAGACAATGATGCGATCCAGGGCGTCGATAAACCGGGTGGCTTCGTCCACGTCCTGTTTCTTGGGTTTTCTCAGCCGCTTGGTTTGCGGATCGATCATTTGGGGGGCTTCACCGAAATTGACGAATCCCACCCGGTCTCTTTCGCACAGGTAGTCCTTTTGCGGATCCCGACCACAGGCCCTGAAGGTGGGGGGGCATGAACGGATGGCATCCTCCACCACGTGAGCGGGTATTTTGGCAATTTTTGTCTTTAGATCAACTGTACATCCATTGCCATGAAAGATGTCTAGGGCTTCCAGGCTTTCAACCTTGACGCCGATATTCCAAAGCACATCCAGGGTCGCCAGATGGAGCCTTTCCAGCTCGTCGGTTGAAAGCAATTTCAGCCCGGCACCGTTGAACTGGACCGCCGCGGGTTGCAGACCTCTAATTGCCATCTTTCCTTCCTCCTTCTCTAGATTGTTTGGGTAGTGCCTCTCCCTAACGGTGTTTCCCGGGGAAGTCAAG
>CAZWGD010000286.1:0-3278 GCA_964633235.1 uncultured Desulfobacteraceae bacterium
CCGGGGGGGCAATTCCCGGCTGAACCGCAGGGCGTATTTCAGCAGGGTGCCGTTTCCCCACTGCCAGGTGGGTGCGTATAGGATGTTTTTTTTGGCACGGTCTTTTATTCCCAAGCGATCAAGGGCCCGTTCCCGGTCTATGGACCCATTCAAATAGTCATCGAAGCGCATATTGCCGATTTTAATCAAGCGATTCCGACTGATATCCAGACCCATGACCCTCAGTTTTTCAATATTTTTGGGTCCGGTGATAAAGTGATAGTCAAAGGCCGCCATTTTCTCCTTAATCTGTTTTCCATAGTACGGTTTATCCCCGCTGCCATGCCCGGTATAGATAGTGGCGGCCCCGCGATTGCCGGGATGAATGGTAATGGCGGAGGGCGATAAAACGACGCCTTTGAGGTTATGAGGCTTTTCGATATTCAACCTTTTTACCGGCGGCGTTTTCAAAAAATGACCGTGGCCGCCGTCGGCATCTGCCCCACGCATGTATTTTTTAAACTGAGCCCACTGGCGAAAGTTCTTGGCAACAAACACGCCCCCTAGACGCCGATAGATCGGCAAGACATAGGAGGCCTGATAAATCATGCTATAGGCATAAAATAGAGGGTTCATCCCCCGAATGAGTATCAAGCCCCCCAGGTTCTGTCAACGCCATATAGACGCTGCGACAACACCTTTTTATGCGCCCCGTCATGTTGCTTTTATTGATTCCTTTCCCTTTTTATGGGAGACTGCCGCATGTTATGCGGATGCGGAATGTTGAAAACCATTTTTATCATGACCGGTGTTAACCAACTCGACGGCCGTTAAGAATGCCTATGAGAATACCGTCTAAAACACCCCCCGAAAGCATCTGTCTCCTGCGGCTTTCGGCCATCGGAGATGTATGCAATGCCGTTCCCATTGTGCGGACGATTCAAAAATACTGGCCGGAGACCGAGATCACCTGGATTGTCGGCAAGCTGGAGCATGAATTGGTCGGTGATATGCGGGGCGTCAGGTTTCATGTATATGATAAAAAAAATCGACTGGCGGACCTGTTGAAGATACGCCGAACAATGGCCCGTCAGCGGTTTGCCGTGCTGTTGCAAATGCAGGCTTCGCTGAGGGCCAGCATGGTGGCCATACAGATACCCGCCGACTTGAAGGTAGGATTCCATCGACAACAGGCCAAAGATTTTCAGTGGTTGTTTACCCATGCAAAAACCGGCCCCCTGCATCACGCCCATGTGGTGGATGTCTTTTTCGCCTTCCTGGAAACCATCGGACTTGATCAGCGGGAAATGGCCTGGGACATCCCCATTCCTGACAAGGCCCGCTCTTTTGTGGCAGACCAAATTTCAGCCCCCCGGGGAAAGTATCTGGTGGTGAGCCCGTGCTCAAGTTCTCGATTTCGCAACTGGCGCAACTGGCGGGTGGAACGATATGCGAAACTGATTGATTATGCGGCCCAAAAATATGGGATTCCAACGGTACTGACCGGGGGCCCCACTGAGATGGAGACGGCCTACGGCCGTAAGATTCTGGGTTTATGCAGGCATAAACCCCTTAACCTGATCGGAAAAACAACTGTTAAGGAGCTGTTTGCCGTGATCGAGTGCGCCATGGCCGTCGTTGCCCCCGACTCCGGGCCCATCCACCTGGCAAACGCTCTGGGAGTACCCCCCATCGGGTTGTTCGCCAGCAGCAACCCGGATCGGACCGGACCCTATCTTTTCAGGAAGTGGGTGGTCAATGCTTACCCATCGGCAGTGGAGAGGGCATTCGGCAAAGGGGTTGAACACCTGCCGTGGGGCAAGCGAGTCCGGGATCCCAAGGCGATTGACTTGATCGAATTATCAGCGGTGAAAGAGAAAGTCGATGCGGCCGTATCCGGTACGGAAAACAAATCAAACGAGGTGATGCCTAAAGCGTAAAAGTTCTGAGCCCCCTTCAGCAACCACAGCCGCTGGGGCACAGTGGAAGGGATCACGGATATATTAGAACTGCCAGGGGTAGATGAAAGCAAATCATGAAAAAGCGCCACGATGCCTACAGCTTGTCGGTCATCATTATTGCCCAAGATGAAGAAGACCGCATAGGTACCTGCCTGGAATCGGTTAAACCGATTGCCGATGAAATCATCGTGTTGGACAGCGGCAGCGCCGATCAAACGGTGGCCGTCGCCAGGCGGTATACACGGCAGGTGTACCAAACCGACTGGCCCGGGTATGGTCCTCAGAAACAAAGGGCTTTGGAAAAGGCAACCGGAGACTGGGTGCTGTCTATTGATGCGGACGAGGCTCTGACGCCGGTTCTACAGGATGAGATTGCCGCGATTTTGAATACGGGTACAAAAAAAATAGCGTATCGGCTGCCATGGGCGGTCACCGTTTTTGGAAAACGGCTGGATCATGGCCAAAGCGCGCGGGCACCCCTGCGGTTTTTTTGCCGTGAAGGCGCGCGGTTTACAGATGTTCAGGTGCATGAGAAGGTGCTTTTACCGCCCGGTAAAATCGGCCGTATGAAGGGAAGGCTACTGCATTATACCCACCGGGACTTCGGCCATTATTTGCAGAAAGCCGCTACCTACGCCTGGCTGGGCGCCCAGCGGCGCAAGGGTGAAGGCAAACGGGGCGGCGGCCTGATGGGAGCCATGTTGAGGGCCATATGGGTTTTTTTTCATATCTACATCATCCGGGGAGGTTTTCTTGACGGCCCTGTCGGTTTTGTGGTCGCCACCATCTACAGCCAGGTAACCTATAACAAATACGTCGGTCTCTGGACCATCCGGCGACGGGAAAAACAAGCCAAGAAGGCCTGAAACCTTATGAATATGATGCAGCATACCCATTTCCGAATGTTGGTTTATATCACTCTGGTCCTCTTTTTAGCATGTGCGAATATCTTCAAGGGGATTGGAAGCACCACCTTGCTTCTTCTGGCCCTTATGGGTTTGATAGTGGCGGTGAAGAAGAAAGAGAGACCTCATTTGCCGCAGGAAGAGAAGTGGCTGATGTGGATATTCGGCTGCTACCTGGGCCTCTACCTGCTTTCCGGGAGTGTCCATTGGCTGACCGGCTTGCTGGAAACGGTTCGCGGGAAGCATTTTGAAAAGGAGATCTATCTGTCCCTTTTCGTGCCGACCTGTATCTTTTTAAGGCGGATCAAGCCACCCCAATGGATTTTGTGGTACGGTATGTCTGCGGGGGCAATGATTGCCGGGATTTACTCCCTGATCGATTTCGGCTGGCTGGACCTGAATTATCGGGTCAGGGGGGCCTACAATCCGATTA
>CAZWGD010000287.1:0-3218 GCA_964633235.1 uncultured Desulfobacteraceae bacterium
TACCTCGGCCGCACGGCTGCGCTTTCCTTGGGCGTCCGCATTGCCGAGGTGATCGAGGTGGTAAAAAAAGGGTTTGCGGAACTGGGGGCGGGCCGTGTGGATATGCCTCCCAAAATAGGGATCCATCCGGGAGCGGATAGAGACAGCTTCATCCATACCATGCCGGCTTATGTCCCGGGGTTGAACGCCGCGGGGGTCAAGTGGGTGAGCGGGTTTCCGGGAAACCAGGCCAAGGGCTTGCCGTATATCACAGGGTTGCTGATCCTGAATGACCCCCAAACGGGTCTGCCTATAGCGGTGATGGATTGCGTTTGGATTACGGGTATGCGAACCGGGGCCGCATCCGCCGTATCGGCCATTCACCTTGCGCGTCCGACATCCGCCGTTATGGGGATTTTGGGCTGCGGGGTCCAGGGGCATACCCACCTGGAAGCCATGAACGTGGTGTTTCCCCTGGAAAAAGTCATGGCTTATGACACCAATCCGGAGCAGGCGCGCAAATTGGTCCGCTATGCCCAAAACGGACTCGGCTTGGCGGCCGAAAATGTAAAAGATCCGCGCCGCGCCGTCAGTGGATGCGACATCGTGGTTACGGCGGGACCGATTCTTAAAACCCCCCATGAAACCATTCGTTCCGGCTGGCTGGACCCGGGGGCTTTTGCCTCCTGTGTTGATTTTGATACATACTGGTCCCGTGCCGCCCTTAACGAAGCCCATAAATGGACTACGGATCATCTTGGCCAGTACCGGCACTATCAAAAAAACATGGGCTATTTTAAAGGCTGCCCCGAAGTATACGCCGAATTGGCGGAGATGGTTATCGGCCGGAAAAAGGGACGCGAAAGGGATGACGAAAAAACCTTTGCCGCCAATCTGGGGCTTGCCTTGGAAGATATATCACTGGCTCCCCTGATTTGCAAACGGGCCGTTGAAAAGGATATCGGTACCTGGCTTGCGCTGTAGCAAAGCCGGTTTGTCATTTTCTTGAGCGTTACTCGCGCAGGATGAAGGCGTTATGGGAATAAGAAAAATATTGGTAACCGGGGGGGCCGGGTTTGTCGGTTCTCACCTGGCACTGCAGTTCAAGGCCTATTACGGTTCCGAGGCCCAAGTGATCAGCTTGGACAACCTGAAAAGAAGGGGGTCGGAACTGAACCTTATACGGTTAAAACGGGGGGGAGTCGATTTCGTTTACGGAGATATCCGGCAGGTTGAAGATATAAAAGCGGTGGGCGCCGTTGATCTCATCATTGAGTGTTCAGCCGAACCATCCGTCCTGGCCGGTTATCACTCTTCTCCGGACTATTTGCTGCAAACCAACCTCCTGGGAGCCGTCAACTGTCTTGAAATCGCCCGGATGTATCAATCCGATTTCATTTTTCTGTCCACCAGCCGTGTCTATCCCTTCAAAACCCTCAATGACCTGCGGTTCAGGGAAACCGACACCCGGTTTGAACTGGCTGAAGACCAGGATGTCGCCGGCGTATCTCCCAGGGGCATTTCCGAAAGTATGCCTCTTGCCGGAGTGCGGTCTTTGTATGGTACCACCAAACTGTGCGCGGAGCTGGTTTTGCAGGAATATATTGACATGTACGGTATGCGGGGGGTAATCAACCGCTGCGGTGTACTTACTGGCCCCTGGCAAATGGGAAAGGTGGACCAGGGCGTGGTGGTGCTCTGGGCGGCCAGGCATGTACTCGGCGGCCAGCTGGGGTACTATGGTTACGGCGGAACAGGGAAACAGGTCAGGGATATTCTGCACGTCAATGATCTGTTCGACCTGTTGATTAGGCAATATGAGGATTTGGATAGCCACAACGGAGCTGTTTATAATGTGGGCGGGGGTGGCGGCATCAGCCTGTCCCTATGTGAGCTGACACAGCTCTGCCGGAGGTTTTCGGGGAGAAAGATCATCATTCAAAAAGTGGTACGGGGACGGGAGGCGGACATCCCTTATTTCATCTCCGATACCGCCAAGGTGGAAAAGGCCTGTGGGTGGAAGCCCGTCACCGACAGAGAGTCCATCATCGAGGAGATCTGCCGCTGGGTGACAGATCATAAGAAGGCCCTGAAAGAGATCCTGGTGTAAAGGAGTTTCATGAAAATAGCGGTTGTTACGGGTTCAGCTGGCCTGATCGGTTCTGAAGCGGTTCGGTTTTTTGCCCGCAAGGGGTTTAAAACCATCGGCATTGACAATGATATGCGCAAGTTTTTTTTCGGTGACGAGGCCGCCACCCATTGGAACAGAAAACGATTGGAGGCCGAAGTCCCTGGATATGAGCATAAGTGTATCGATATCCGTGATCAAAGACGCATAGAAGACCTGTTTAAAGAGTATGGGACCGACATCCGTCTGATTCTGCATTCGGCGGCCCAACCCTCCCACGACTGGGCGGCCAGGGACCCGTTTACGGATTTTACCGTCAACGCCAACGGCACCCTGGTACTCCTGGAGATGACCCGGCGTTTTTGTCCTGAAGCGGTGTTTATCTTTACCTCCACCAATAAGGTGTATGGAGACAAACCCAATTTCCTGCCCCTGGTGGAACTGGAACAGCGCTGGGAACTGGATTCGTCACATCCGTATTCCCGTTACGGGATCGATGAGCGCATGAGCATCGATCAAACCAAGCATAGCCTGTTCGGCGCTTCCAAAGTGGCGGCGGATGTCCTGGTTCAGGAGTACGGCCGCTATTTCGGTATCAAGACCGGGATCTTCAGGGGAGGATGCCTTACGGGGCCGGCACACTCCGGTACGGAACTGCATGGTTTCCTGGCCTACCTGATGAAATGCGCCATTACCGGTGACCATTACACCATCTTCGGATATGGGGGCAAACAGGTCAGGGATAATATCCATGCCTATGACCTGGTGAATTGCTTCTACCATTTCCTGAAAAAACCGAGGATCGCCCAGGTGTATAATATGGGCGGCAGCCGGTTTGCCAACTGTTCCCTGTTGGAGGCCATCACGCGGTGTGAGGAGATAACCGGCAATAAGGTGAATTGCTCCTATGCCGGAGAAAACCGGGCAGGAGATCATATATGGTGGATCAGTGACGTGAGAAAGTTCCAGAGCCATTATCCGGACTGGGAATACCGGTACGATTTGGACGACACCTTGATTCAGATATTCGAGGGGCTGAGAAAACGTTTATAAACCGTCTTCCATGATGGCGTTCAATTCCTGCGCGGTGTCAAGGGTATGCCCAATGATA
>CAZWGD010000288.1:0-3206 GCA_964633235.1 uncultured Desulfobacteraceae bacterium
TGTACTTCAAGTGCCCGGTAACGCAGCAGATGCGGTGCCCTGTGAACGCTTACAATTTTTTCGTTCAAACCGCATGGGTGGGAATGGTTTCGTCTCGGCATTATCAGCCCGATTAAAAAGGAGCACGTCATGAAAATAAATAAAATCGATCATATCTGCATCGCCGTAAAGGATCTGGATGCAGCCCGCAAGGTGTGGGAACCCGTATTGGGGAAGTCCAAACCGGACGACGAATATACTGACGAGCCGGAAAAGATTAAAGTGGCCAGATATATGCTGGGGGATGTCGGCTTCGAACTGATGGAATCGACCACACCGGATGGCGAGGTGGCGAAATTTATTGAGAACAGGGGTGAAGGGATCATGCTGATCAGCTTCAATGTGGACAACACCCGCCAGGCCATGAAAACGCTTCAGGATAAGGATTATCCCTTTATTGGAGGCGCCAGGCCCTTTCGGGATTGCGAATTTTCCTTCATTCATCCAAAAAAAATGAACGGTGTGTTGCTTGAGCTGATCGACTACAAATGGGAGGAGTTAAAAAAAGAGTAAGGCTGTGTGCACGCGGAATCCCGCCGTTTCAGCAGGTTGCCGGCCTTGCCATACGATCCCATACGGTCCCCATACGATCCAGGGCGACCGGTACCGCCTCTTGCAGCGTCAGGGTTTGTTTCCCGGTCAATTCGATGCTGCCGCTGCCGCTGACCCGTAAGCTGAAAGGTACTCCCCCGCGCGAGGCCAATGCGTCTGAGCCGTAAACAAGGGCAAAAAATATGCAGGCGGACAGATAAGCCCCAGAGGGACCGGCATGACGGCCGTCCGGTGCGTATAGGCGGACACCCGGGTTCATGGCCGCGGCGCTCTCCCACGCCATACCCACCGGCGCTACTTGGGCGCCGAGTTCGCGGGCGAGCTGTACGTAGACCCGCGTGATGACCTTTTGGGTCTCTGGCTTGGCCTGGTTGGCCCAGGTCATATACAGAAGCGTTTTCGCGCCTTGTTTCCGTACCTCTCCGTGGAGGCGTCCGGCATACTTGCGCAGGGCCCTTTTCTCCTCCAGGGGACCACCGCTTCTATCCTGAACAACCACGTAGTCCCACCCACCCCGCGAGATCAGGGAGCGCGTCTCACGGCAACGCCAGTGCCACTCAAGGTTGGCGCCATGACCGGTGCTCTGCTGGGTGGTAATCGGATTTTCAGGAAAAGCGGACTGCGCCAATTTTTCCAAAATGCGGGGCATATAGTGATAGTAGGTGTGGCTGTTTCCAATGAAAAGGATGTTTATGATCGACATGTCGGGCCAATCTTTTTTGTGCGGTATGGAGATCCATACCGGATATACGGCCTGGTATTCGGGGTAGGCTAGCGGGAGGATTTACGGGAACCGGTGGATGTTATCCCTTATCAATACGGTCGCGAAGCTTGCCGGAGCATTTGAAGGTAACCACTCTCCGGGGTTGCAGCATCATTTCATCGCCCGTGGCGGGGTTGCGCCCCTTGCGCGCCTTTTTTTCCTTGACGCAGAATTTGCCGAAACCGGATATCAGCAGGTCATCCCCGGATTCAAGGGTTTGTTTAATGATCTCCAACAGGGTTTCAATGGTTTGGATGGCCCGTTTCCGGGGGAAACCATTGTTTTCGACTACGGCATCAATAATTTGTGCTTTGGTAAGTGCTTTCGGCATGGAGAACCTCGTTTAATGGTAATTGGCACAGTATTTACCAATGATATTTAACGGTTAACAGGGGCGCTGTCAATATTTTTTATTAAAAACCGCGCTTACACCGATCATGAAGCGCATTTGTCCACGGAAAATCCCTACAACGTGTTTTCCTGCTTGTCAACATCTTAGAAACAAATTAGTCTAGCCGGCGGTTTGCTGTCATATCAGAAAGAGGCGCAAAGATGATAAATCAAAAACCAAACATCCTTTTAGTCATGGCGGATCAACTGGCGGCCCCAGCCTTGACCGCCTATGGGAATCCCGTCGTAAAGGCACCCAATATTCAAACCATGGCCGATAACGGCGTGGTTTTTGAAAACGCGTATTGCAACAGCCCCCTGTGCGCACCCTCCCGGGCCTCCATGCTCACCGGCAGGCTACCGTCGGAGATCGGCGTCTACGACAACGCCGCTGAATTTCCCTCCTCTTTTCCCACGTTTCTCCACTATCTGCGACTATTGGGCTACCGGACCTGCCTTTCCGGTAAGATGCATATGGTAGGGATGGATCAACTGCATGGCCTGGAGGAGCGCCTGACAACCGACATCTACCCGGCCGACTTCGGATGGGTTTGTGATTGGGAAAGACCTGTTGATCAATGCTTCTCCTGGTATCATAACATGCTGAGTGTGGTTCAGGCCGGACCCTGTCATCGCACGAACCAGATCGATTTTGATGAAGAAACCGCCTTTCATGCCGAACGGTGGCTGTACGACCTTGCCCGGGAGCCGGATCCGCCACCCTTTTGCCTGATCACATCCTTTACCCATCCCCATGACCCTTACGCCATAACCCACGACTATTGGAATCGCTACCGTCATCATGAAATCGATATGCCGAGGGTTCCCCACATTCCCATACCCGATCGTGATCCCCACAGCCGCAGGTTGGCCCGCATCTGCGCCATGGAGCGCCATGAGATCACCGACGATTTGGTGAGAAACGCCAGACGAGCCTATTACGGGAGTATCAGCTTGGTTGACGACAAGGTAGGGTCCCTGTTAAGGGTGCTGGAACATACCGGATTTATGGATAATACCATTGTCATCCTGACCAGTGATCACGGAGATATGCTGGGTGAACGGGGTATGTGGTACAAAATGAGCTTTTTCGAATGGTCCGCCCGTGTTCCCTTGATTTTTTACGCCCCTGACCGGTTTGCGCCCGGTCGCCCCGGTGAAAACGTCTCTCTGATCGACCTGTTTCCGACCCTGGTTGATATGACCGCCCACGGTCATGAGCCTGATTTGCCGGAAGGATTGGCGGGCCATAGCCTGTTGCCGGCCCTTAGAGGTGAAGAAAGAACATTTCCCGATGCCGTGATCGGTGAGTATCTGGCCGAAGGCGCCGTGACTCCCTGTTTTATGATTAAGCGGGGAAACTATAAGTTTATTCACAGCGGGTCGGATCCCGACCAGCTCTTTGACTTGGGCCGGGATCCGGACGAGTTGGCGAATCTCTGCGGACGGACGCAATATAAAC
>CAZWGD010000289.1:0-3171 GCA_964633235.1 uncultured Desulfobacteraceae bacterium
CACAAGTTTGCTGGCGATGGCGTTCGATAAGGTCTCCAAACAGTCCGGAATGCTTCTGATCGCCAGCCGCCGGGCATATTCCTTGGAAGATTCAATCTTCGATAATATTTTCGATTCGCGGTTGCTGGGGCGAAAAAATTTGGCCATGGTCCATCCTCTTTGATACCGATTGCTAGTAAGTATAATATCTTATAATAATAACGGCTTTTATTGAATGCAAGCAAAAACTAGACCGCCCTTACAACAATCCGGGGACTTTTTCGGCCTTTCCAACGGTTCCAGGATATTTGAAAAACGAGTTCTTCAAAATGGGCCGGCGGCGATGCGTTTGCCTCTACATTAAACTGGATGGCATCAACCGTTTTTTTTATCTTGGAATGGTGCTGTGCCAAAACCATCCGTCTATGGTGCCGGCCGACGATTTTGGAAGATACCACGCTGACATTCCGGGTCATGAACAGCGGTTGGGGGTTGCCGACCCCAAAAGGTTCCAGTCGTTCAATATCATCGATGAGCTGCGGCGAGATATCATCAAAATCAAGGAGGTGGTCTATGGACATTCTGGGTTTAAATACGGCCGGTGTGGTCATTTTAGCAATTACCTGTTCGAGGGCCTCATGAAACTGAGACATCTTGTCCATTTCAAGCGTCAGGCCGGCGGCCATGGCATGTCCGCCGAAATCGACCAGATAAGCGGAAGATGCCGACAGAACGGTATGGATATCAAGTCCGGGGATGCTGCGAACGGACCCCTTCCCGATACCGTTCTTTTGGGTAAGCAGGATCGTGGGGCGATAATATTTTCTTGCGATCCGGGAGGCAACGATACCCAGTACTCCCAGGTGCCAATCTTCATGGGCCAAAAGAATGCTCTTCAGAGTCACTAACCTTGGCGCTTCAGCCAAGAGCTGATCGACATGCACAAGAATCTCTTTTTCCAGGGCCTGCCGGTCCCTATTCCGGGCGTGTAATGTCTGGCTGATCTGTTGGGAGTCCTCCGGACTGACGGTGGTCAGCAGGACAACAGCGGCATCGGCATGGCCAATTCTTCCGGCTGCATTGAGGCGGGGACCCAACCTGAAGGCGATATCTTCGGCATCCACACAGCCCTTTTCAATGCCACTTATGCTCACCAGGGATGCAATACCGCGGCGTCCCCCCTGGTTGATCACACCCAGGCCCGTTTTGGATAAGATCCGATTTTCCTTCACCAACGGCACCATATCCGCCACGGTTCCCAAGGCGACCAAATCACAGGCTGCCTTCAGGTTGGGTTCGGATCGTTTTCCAAAAAACCCCCTCTCACGCAGAGCCTTCCGAAGACAAATCACCAGACAGAAGGCCACCCCCACGCCCGCCAGAAACCGAAAGCCCGCCGTGCAATCCCTCCGGCGTGGATTGATAACCGCATGGGCCCGTGGCAGTACGGTCGGTGGGATGTGGTGATCCGTAATAACCACATCAATCCCGGCAGCATTGGCGGCGTCCACGGCGGCGTGACTGGCGATCCCGCAATCCACGGTGATGACAAGCTGAACCCTGCCGGCAACCATGCAATCAGGGATATGGAAGGGCTTAAGACCATATCCTTCCTCAATCCGATGGGGGATATAGTAGGATACATCAGCCCCGATCCCACAAAAAAAATCATAAAGCAGCGCCGTGGCTGCCGTCCCGTCTACATCATAGTCGCCGAAAATTAAAATCCGCTGTTTCCGGGTGACGGCCTCACATATCCGGGTGACACCAACATCCATATCTTTTATTGAAAAGGGCGGTCTGATATCCTGAAGGGTGGCATCCAAGAATGAGCGCGCGTCTTCGGGTTGGCAAATGTGACGATTGACCAACAAGGAGGCCATAATCCGACCGCAACCCAAATGATCGCAAAGTACCTTGACCCGCTTTTCATTAGGTGTCAGCAGCTCTAATATTTTTTCCATTATCAGCGTATATAGCCCATGGAGAGGATCGGGACAACACGAATCTGGTTGCCGGCGGCTATCCCGGGACAAAAACGACAGTGCATTTTTTATTGAAGACAGGTCGGTGACGTGTTAAGTGGTATCCGAAAGTGTGCCTTTCACCACCGGCCCCCTTTTCAAATATCCGGCAACGAACTGACATGAACGGCGTTACACGAATATCCTTTGGAGCGGGAAGCCAAGCAGACATTTTATCGCCTTGAACCAGGGAAAATAGCGTTTCTAAAATTTATCCTGGAGGGCTACGACGGCCTGGCCGTTCTGACGACCATCGATGCCGGAAACGGCATTATTATGATCCGTGTGGCCCCGGGGTGTGAAATCGAATTTGAGGCCTTGATGCGCGACCTGAAGAAAAGCATCCAGATAGCGCCTTACCCTTACGACCAGTCATGAAAACCAAACGACTCTATATTTTGACCATCGGCTGCCAGATGAACAGCTATGATTCCGAACGCATTACCGGCCTGTTGCACCCCTTGGGGTATGAAGCCGCCACTTCCCTGGACGCGGCGGATCTGATTATTGTCAACACCTGTGCCATTAGGGCCAAGGCGGAACAAAAACTGTTCAGCTTTCTGGGACGTCTGGCCAAGCGAAAACAGGTTCAACCGAGTCTGATGATCGGTGTCGGCGGTTGTGTCGCTCAGCAAGAGGGGGCCGAGATAAGAAACCGCGCCCCGCATGTGGATTTGATTTTCGGGACGCATGCCGTTCCACGTCTGCCCGGGATGATTCGACAGCTTGAAACCGGCATGCGCCCCATAATCGATGTGGATATGCATACGGACATAGACACTCACTTGGTCCCGTCCTCTCCCCATGAAGATGGGGATATCAGTCGTTTTATCACCATTATGCAGGGATGCGATAATTTTTGCACCTATTGCGTGGTTCCCTATCTGCGTGGCAGGGAAGCCAGCCGGCCACCGCAGCGCATCATCCAGGAAATTCGGCACCTGGTGCGCTCAGGAGCACGAGAAGTTACCCTCTTGGGACAGAACGTAAACTCTTACGGTCGCAAGGAGGATCTGTGCTCTTTTAGCGAGCTTTTACGAAAGATCAATGCCATTAACGGATTAATCAGAATCCGCTTCACCACGTCCCACCCCAAAGACCTGTCTAGGGACCTTATGAGGGCTTTCAGGGATCTGGACAAGCTATGCCCCCATATTCACCTGCCGGT
>CAZWGD010000290.1:0-3114 GCA_964633235.1 uncultured Desulfobacteraceae bacterium
CCACAAACTTTGGCAGGAGCGCTACCCGCCGGGGAAATACCCACGAGTTTTTCAGCCCCGTTTCGGTGTATAAGACCAACAATGGATTTGTATACCTGGCCGTCGGCAACGATCGACAGTGGGAATCCATGGTTTCCCAGGAACTGTTTAAATCCTTGGATAAACCCGAGTATAAGAAAAACGCGGGCCGGAATCAGGATGTGAAAGCGCTAAACCGTAAGATCGGCCGTATCACCGAAACGGTCAGCTCCGAAGAGCTGATTGAGCTATTTACCTCCATCACCGTGCCCATCAGTAAGATTAATCCCATCCAAGAAGTGGTGGAAGACCCCCTGGTTAAACGTAGAATGTTGCGTGCGGATGATCAGCGGACGGGTATGAAAATCCGCCTGGCGCCGCCTCCCAACATGACGCCGTTTCTGGAAGCATCCGGGCAACGGTTGTCCTTTCCGCCCCGTTTCGGCGAGCATAATCGGGAGGTATACGGCGGCTTGTTGGGATATGATCAAGAAGCACTTGAGAAACTCAAGGCATCAGGTGTCATATAAGGAGCCCAATTTGAATATCATTGTATTGGTTAAACAGGTCCCCGACACCACCGAGGTCAACCTGGATCCCAAAACCGGAAATATCGTCCGGGAGGGGTTGCCCAGCATCCTGAATCCCGACGACCGGCATGCCCTGGAGGCCGCCCTGCGTCTCGTGGAGAAGCAGACGGGAAAAATCACGGTTATCACCATGGGGCCGCTCCAGGCCGTGGATGTGATCTCGGAAGCCCTGGGTATGGGAGCGGACAGGGGGGTGCTCCTTTCCGACGCGGCTTTTGCCGGTGCCGATACATGGGCAACGTCTTTTACCCTCGGTAAGGCCATTCAGAAGCTGGGCCAATTTGATCTGATCCTGTGCGGCCGCCAGGCCATAGACGGCGATACCGCCCAGATCGGACCCCAGGTGGCTGAGTACCTGCAGGTTCCCCAGGTGACCTATGTCTCCGCTATCGAGAGCATCGCGAACGAAGATATCGGGGTGAGACGGCGTCTTGAGGATGGATATGAACATATCCAATGCCGGCTGCCCGCCGTCCTGACCATTATCGCTGAGATGAACAGACCGCGATATCCTGATATGGGCCGCATGATCGCCGCCTGCCGGGAGAAAGCACCGATTAAAGTCTGGAACGCGGCGGATATCGGTGTCGATGTTGAGGATGTAGGGTTGGAAGGGTCGTTAACCCATGTTGTCAAAACCTTCAGCCCACGTTTTAAGAGAAAGGGTGAAATGCTGGAAGGCAATACGGAGGCCATGGTTAAAACCCTACTTACCAAATTGGCAGAGAGCGGAACAGCCACCGGCCTGTCCCTGGGAGAAAAATGACTGTTTGGATAGAGACAGATCTATGTGACGGATGCCGCCGCTGTATCAAGGCCTGCCCCTATGAAGCGGTAAAGATGCAGGATGACAAGGCAAGCATACTGTCCAGATGCACGTCTTGCGGGGCGTGTATCGCCGTATGCCGCAAAGAGGCCATCGCCACCGACCGGACCCCCAGGACCATTCCCGATTTCAGCGACCATCAAGGGGTATGGGTCTTTGCCGAACAGCGGGACGGCGAATTGGCCGGGGTTTCTCTTGAGCTGCTCGGAAAGGCGCTGCGACTGGCGCGAACCCTTGATCAGCTTGTTTCAGCAATACTGCCCGGATACGGTATTTCTAAACTGGCGGATACCCTCATATCCCACGGTGCGGACAGCGTTCACATCGTTGATCACCCCGCGCTGAAACAGTACCGAACCGGGACCTATGCCACAGTGATGCAAGCCTTAACCCATAGCTATAATCCCAATATCCTCTTAATCGGCGCCACCCATATCGGCCGGGACCTTGCCCCACGGGTGGCGCGCAGAATCGGTGCGGGGCTGACGGCCGATTGTACGGCTTTGGCCATCGACCCGGAAGAGGGTATCCTGCTGCAGACAAGGCCGGCTTTTGGGGGCAATGTCATGGCCACGATTGTCAGCCGGTACTCACGCCCCCAGATGGCCACGGTGCGTCCCGGAGTAATGGAGCGCGTCTATGACCGGCAACACAAGGGCCGGGTGGTCCATCACGACCTTTCTTTTGAAGAAGAAGAGGTGGGAACCCGGGTGTTAGATAGGGTGGAAGAGACTGGAAGGGGTGTTGATCTGACCGAGGCTAAGGTGATCGTCGCCGGCGGGAGGGGTGTCGGCAGTGCGGCCGGATTTGAAAAACTGCGGGAACTGGCCCGCGTCATGGGCGGGGAGGTGGCCGGTACCCGGGTGACGGTTGAAGAGGGCTGGATTCAGCCTGAAAACCAGGTGGGTCAAACTGGACGCACTGTGCGTCCGGACATCTACATTGCCTGCGGGAGCTCCGGAGCGATTGAGCATCGGGCCGGCATTATGAACGCCATGTATATTATCGCCGTGAACAAAGATCCCCGGGCGGCTATATTTCAGGTGGCGGACTGGGGCATTGTGGGAGATCTCCATGAGGTGGTTCCGGAGTTGATAAAACAGATGAAAGGGTTAAGGGATTCAAGGGTTCGAGGAGTCAAGGGATAAAAAAAGAGTACTGCTTCAAATTCATCACTTGAATCCTCGAATCCTTGAACCCTTTACTATACGGGAGGTTAAATGATCAGGTCAAACCCGGAGGTGCTGGTTAGAAGCACCATCGCCAGGTTTGTGGATAACGAGTTGATTCCCCGAGCCCAGGAGATAGATGACGCCGGGGAGTTTCCCATAGAGATCCTAAAAAAGCTGAGTCGCATGGGTGCCTTCGGCATACGCTATCCCAAAAAAAAGGGAGGGGCCGGCGGAAATACCACCCTCTACTGCATCATCTGTGAGGAGTTGGCCCGGGGGCTGATGAGTGTAGCGGCCATCTCGGCCATGCAAAGTCTCATGGGCACCAACTTTCTCTTCCACTACGGCACACCTGAAATGCATGAAACCTATTTTTTACCGGCCATGCGGGGCGAAAAAATTTCCTGCTTTTGCCTGACCGAGCCCGAGGCCGGGTCAGACCTGGGGGCGGTGACCACTTCGGCGGTAAAGACCGCTGACGGATACGTGATAAACGGGATGAAAACCT
>CAZWGD010000291.1:0-3113 GCA_964633235.1 uncultured Desulfobacteraceae bacterium
CACCATGGATCTCAATCAATTTAAATCCGGCATCCCGGGCCCTTACGGCGGCATCTCCGAATTTGCGCACCAGTGCCTGAATGCCCTCAACGCTAAGGGGTTCAACGGCGCCCTTAATCGTAGGGCACGGGAGAGGCGAGGGAGCCAGAGGCTTTTGTCCAATGATCTTAGAGGGGATTTGTCTGCCCCCATGGTGAAGCTGTACTGCAGGAATACACCCTTCCGATGTTAAAACCTTGGCGATGCGGGAGAGTCCCTCTGTGAAACGATCGGAATGGATGCGGGCCTGATGCAGGGATACGATTCCCTCCGGTGATACTGCACAGGCTTCGACAATAATCATGGCTGGTCCGCCCGCGGCCCTGAATCGATAATGTTCTATGGCGCCATCGGTGACAGACCCATCATTCGCTATTAAAAATGAGGCCAGGCCGGGCATTACGATTCTATTTTCCAGCCGGCAATTTCCGATCTGAAAAGGGGAAAAAAGAAATTTCATGGTCCTTTTTCATCCCATAGCAGCTACTGTACACTGCCACATAAGTTCGAAACGCTTATTCGGGCAAGGAGATCGCACCGTTTACAGCGGTCTGGTTTCACCGATTTTCATGATGCAGGCACGCTCGTCACTGATGCCGTTTTTCACTGCAAACGCACGGTACCGTTCCGGGGGCTCCCAAGGCGGTTCATCCGTCAAAATAATGGTCCCCCAGTGAGAAGGAATAATCCGCTCCGCTTTGACATCATTGGCCACCTGAATGGCCTCCTCCGGGTTGGTGTGGACCGGTTGCATGACCCTGACGGGTTCATAGGCCCCGATGGGAACGATGGCCAGGTCGAAACCCCCAAAATATCGCCCGATTTCCTTGAAAATGGTTGCTGAATAAGCGGTATCGCCGGCGAAAAAACAGCTCCTGGTCGCTGATTGGATCGCCCAGGAGCACCACAGGGTTGCATTGCGGTCGCCGATTCCACGACTGGAAAAATGGACGGCGGGAAGGGCTGTCAGCCGAATTCCGTTCATCTCCACCGATTGATGCCAGTCCAGTTCGCGCACGCTTTGATAACCCCTTTTAGCAAAGAACGACTTTAACCCCAGGGGTACAAATACGCTGATCGACTCTTTTCCGGCCAGAGCCTCGATGGTCGTAACATCCAAATGATCGTAATGGTTATGGGAGATGATGACCCCGTCGATGGGGGGAAGGTTCTTCAGGCTTATCCCCGGAGGTACAAAGCGCTTCGGCCCCAGTGGAATCGGGCTGGCAATATCACTGAAGAAAGGATCCAGCAGGAGATACCGGTTTTCAAGCCGTAAAAGATAGGTAGAATGCCCGATCCAAGTAATGCCGGCAGCGGTCGAAGCCTGATGGAGGGTCGATATTGCCAGTGATTCGTCCATAACGTGACCTCGAGGAATCTCCGGCTTATCGAACACCCCCTTAGCCCTTCTTACCAGAAAAGATACACCGGGCACCTGGGGTTCCGGTGCCGGTGGGTAATTGCGAAACCCCTTCGTGGTATGATGCAATGGTTTGCCGTCGATCGCCACCGCTTTAGGGCTGCAGCCGACCAGCAATTGAAGAGCCGCTGCCGCACTCAATTTCATAAACCGCCGGCGCGTCCAATTGCGTTTATTTGTTTTCACACGCCCTTGACAATGCACGCTTGATCCGTTGCCTTATTGATCCAAGGCTGGCCCAGAAAATAAATTCGCAGATGATAAGTGTGCAAACACTCGTTCAGCAAGGCCCGAAAAATACGGGATCCGCCTGCGGCGGACTGATTGAGATGATTGGGCGCTTAAAATGTGAAGTTATTTTCGGAGTCTGCGCTTACCTGCGCGAGCCCTAACCTGCGACCACTCCCTGGACGGAAGCCTTAAATCCTTCCAGCATGGCCTCGATATCCCCGCGGGTATGTGCCGCGGAAAAGAAAGCCAGGTGGATCCAAGGCAACAATATGTTGTTCAGTCGAAAATGGAGCTGCAATTCCCCCAGGACGTCTTGGTCCTGACCCAGTATGTCGCGGGGTATTTTAGGAATATCCTTTTGGGCATGAATCTGAAACATGGAGCCGATTCCGGACATGCAGAATGCATACCCATTTTCTAGACACCAGGTATTGAAGCCGTTGCGCAGGGTTTCACCCCCGGCCGTCATGTCGTCATAAATATGCCGATTTTCCTGCAGATAGGTCAATACGGCCGTGCCCACCGCCAGGGTCATGGGATTCCCGCTGAAGGTCCCGGCAGCGGCAAAGCCGTCATCGGTTTTCTGGGCGATGGCGACCATCTCTTTTGAACAGGCCACCGCCCCTACCGGCGTTCCCCCGCCGATTATTTTTCCATAGGTGGCAATATCAGGTAGAACGCCGTTAAGCTCCTGACAGCCGCCCAGGGCCACACGAAAACCGGTGATTACCTCGTCGGAATGCAGCAGGACATTATTTTCACGGGTTACCTCGCGCAATTTGCGCATGAAGTCGTCGTCAACGGTCAACATACCGGTGCCGATAACCGGTTCAATAGCCACACCGGCCAGTTCATGGGCATGGTCTTCGATCAGTTGGAAGGCGTTCTCGTTAAACGGCAGTAACAGCACGCTTTCTTTTGCTCCGGGTGGTAGGCCGGCGGATTCGGGTTTCATCACCGGGAGGGTATCGGGGCCCATGTTTTCGGGATCAGGGCTTACGCTCCACTGGGCATAGTCATGCCAGCCGTGGTAGCAGCCCTCAAACTTGGCGATTTTGGGCTTGTTGGTGGCGGCCCTCATGAGGCGCCAGGCCAGCATGGTGGCTTCGGTCCCGGAGTTGCAGACCATGGCCAGTTCGGCACAGGGCACACAGGCAATGAACCGTCGGGTGAACTCCACCTCTCGGGTATGGGGTGTGCCGTAGCTCATGCCCGATAAAACCTGTTCCTGGATCGCTTTCACCACCGGTTCGGGTCCGTGTCCCAATACGTGTACGCCAAAGGACATGACGTTATCGATATAGCGGTTGCCGTCGATGTCCCACAGGTAGGCCCCCTGCCCCCTTTCCACGTATACCGGGTACGGCTCCATCTTGCGGGCCCCGCTCAACAAACCGCCGGGCACCAGATTACCGGACTC
>CAZWGD010000292.1:0-3102 GCA_964633235.1 uncultured Desulfobacteraceae bacterium
GGATACCCAGATCGGCGCCCAGGGTCCAGTGGGCCAGGGGCTCGAAGTCGAAGGCCGTCGGGGTTCCCACCTGCTTGACCACGGGGTTGTCATGGCTGTCTTTGCCCGGGGGAACCGATTCGTGGGGTATATTGGGCACGCCCCATAAGAAGGCTTCAATGGTTTCCTCATCCTCGGCAAGGGTTTTTTCCAGGGCCTTGATTTCCGCGGCCACCCCCCGCATTTCCACCACCAGGTCATCGGCATCGCGGCCGGCCTTTTTAAGGCCGGCGATACGGTCGGTGACCTGATTGCGCCGGTGCCTGAGGGCCTCTATTTCGAGAAGCATCTTCCGCCGCCGCTTATCGGCGGTTTGAAAGAGGTCCCAGTCTATTTTTTCTCCGCGACCGTCCAGCCCCTTTCGGACAAGGGATAAATTTTTCCTTATATACTTGATTTCCAACATAAAGATACCTATATTGCGTGGATTAGGTTTATTGGGCGGCGGCGCAATGTTCCGCCGGTGAATTCGGCAACCGGTTTGGCAACCAGAAGAGTTGCCAAATTTGTAACTGGAGAGCCGGTTCGCCTTCCATCTGGAGCCGCTTGCGGGCCTATTTTACTGCGCGGCATGCTAACAATGAACCATCAAAGAGTCAAATGAATATTACACACAGGTGTATCCGCCGCGGAAAGGGATTTACGGCGGCGCATATAGGTATCGGCGAGGAAAGCTTTATGGATGAAATTCAGGTCACAAAATCCAGTATAAGGGAAGAGAGCAAAGCCAAACTGAAGGCCTTTTTGAAGGAGGACCGTGAACACCGGACCGGACAAATTGTGGATCGATTTCTCGATTTCGCCAACTTTCTGGAGTCAAAAATCGTCCTGCTGTACGTCAGTAACGCCTACCAGGTAGGCACCCGTGAGATTCTGGAACATGCCTACCAGCTCAATAAGCTGGTGGTGCTGCCCGCCTTTGATCCCAGGGACTTTTCCCTGAAACTGATGAAAGTGGACAACCCCGATAGCGACCTGGTCCGGGGAGTCAGGGGGATTTTGGAGCCCGATCCCAAACGCTGTAAGTCTGTCCCCATTGCAAGTATCGATATCGCCATCATCCCGGGTATCGCCTTTGACGAAAAGGGCGGCCGTATCGGCTCCGGCCTGGGGTATTACGACCGGCTCATACCCAAGCTCATCGCCACCACGCGCAAGGTGTCCATCGCCTTTGAAGACCAGATCGTTCCCCTGGTGCCCATGGAAGCGCATGACCGCTATGTGGACATCATCATCACCGATAAACGGATCATTTATAAGATCTAGTCTCCCGAACCGGTCTCCTGTTAGCGGGGTCCGCATTCCGCCTGCGGTGGGGAGGGCGATTCGGGGCCCATCTTCCGGGGATTTAGGATCTCTCCCAGCTTTCTAAGGTTTTCCTTCTCCCCCACGGCAATGACCGTGTCCCCACTTTTGATCACCGATTCGAAGGACGGGTTAAAGTGCATCCCGCCGTCTTTTTTCATGATGGCGATGATGATCAGGTTAAACCGCTGTCGAATCCCCGAGTCTTTGAGCATGACATCCACCAGCGGCGAGCCGGTGCTGACGGGGATTTCTTCCATTTGAATATCTTTGCGCCGGTGGGCCAGGGCAAAATCTAAAAAAGTGGTTACCGTGGGGCGCATGATGCGCTGGGCCATGCTTGCGGCCCCGATATGATAGGGTGATTCCACCCGGTTGGCGCCGGCGGCCAGGAGTTTTGCTTTGGTGCGTTTGTTGCCCGCCCGGGCGGCGATAAACAGGTCCGCATTCAACTGCCGGGCCGTCAGCACCAGAAAAACGTTATCCATATCGGTAGCCAGAACTGCCACCAGGCCCTTGGCGTGTTCAATTCCCGCTTCGATGAGGGTCTTCTCTTCCGTAGCGTCGGCGCAAATATACAGCACCCCGTCGGCGTCCATATCCGCTACGAGTTCCGGGTCCTGCTCGATCACCACGAGATCCAGGGGCTTTTGCTGAAAATCGCGACAGATCACGCGCCCGATGCGTCCATATCCACAAACGATGTAGTGTCCCTTTGACTTCCTGATCCTGCGGTCCAATCTTTTCCTCCCCAGGAGGGACCGGATTTTTCCCTCCACCATGAATTGTACTATGGAACCGGCCACATAAACGGTAAACCCCACCCCCAAAATCACCAGTACGATGGTGAACACTCTCCCGGTCCGGCTCAGGGAATGTATCTCACCGTAACCGACGGTGGAAAGGGTGATCACGGTCATATACACCGCGTCAAAAAAATCCCATTTTTCAATCAGCATGTACCCCACGACCCCTGTCATCATGCACAGAAGGGCCAGGCTCATGGAAAAGATAATGTGTCGGATACGATGCATGTTTCTATTTCAGGTGTTTTATTTATAGAATCGGATGAGCGGAACTGCCGTAACTGGGTGCGATTCACGACTGTTGGTTGACGGCAGCCATGCATCCCTCATCTCCGGGATCTGGAGATAGGGTTTCCAACCGCAACTCACGGTTCAAATTAAATGGTTGGCCCCGCAAGATCAATACATTTCTTGATCCGCCTTTCCCTCCAACCCCTACCCCCTGAAACCTCAAACCTCAAATCACAAACCTGAAACCTGAAACCTGAAACCCGAAACCCCAAACCCTAAACTCCAGAGCGCCAAATTGACATCCGCCTTAACAGGCCTTATGGTTACGCTAGTCGTAACCAACCCAATCAACCAAATCCAAAAGGAGAAAACAGTCATGGCCAGCATCAAAGGCACCCAAACGGAAAAGAATCTATTAACGGCCTTCGCGGGCGAGTCCCAGGCCCGCAATCGGTACACCTATTTTGCCAGTCAGGCCAAAAAGGAAGGCTATGTTCAGATGGCGGATATCTTTACGGAAACCGCCAACCAGGAAAAGGAGCACGCCAAACGGCTTTTTAAATTGATGGAGGGCGGTGAGGTGGAGATTACCGGCGCCTTTCCGGCCGGCGTCATCGACAGCACCCTGGAGAACCTGAAAGCCTCGGCCGCCGGTGAAAATTACGAACATACGCAGATGTACCCCGAATTTGCCGAAACCGCTCGCCAAGAGGGGTTTGAG
>CAZWGD010000293.1:0-3091 GCA_964633235.1 uncultured Desulfobacteraceae bacterium
TAATTTTAACGAAACGATATTGTCGTTGTGGTTGTGCGCTTCGGTCAAGGGCTCCTTAAACAGTTCTTCCATGGTTTCCAGCCTGGAGAGCGCCTGATCGTATGCGTTGTCGATGTTTGTGCTATCGTCTATGAAAATATGGACTACCAGCGTCAGTGTATGTTTGACGTTATCAAATATAATCAAGCTGTCCGTTATCAGAAAATGGGCCAGCGGTTCATCCGGCGGCACTTGATTGGCGATGCTTTCGAAAAAGGTGACCATCTCATAGGTAAAGTATCCCACCAGGCCGCCCCAAAAGCGGGGGAGTTCAGGTAACGAAACCGGTTTATATCCGTCCATGACCGATTTAAGGACCTTAAGCGGATCCCCCTGATGGGCAATATGCTGCACCGATTCACCATTCATTACCTGAATGCTGTCCTTAAAAATCCGAATTTGCCGCTGGGCGGAGACGCCCAGGAAGCTGTAGCGTCCCCAGCGTTCACCCCCCTCCACACTTTCCAGAAGAAACAGGGGACCGCTGCCGTTTCTGCCGCGTAATTTGGCCAGGGCGGAGACCGGGGTTTCCGTATCCGCCAGGATCTCAAGGCATACCGGGATCAGATTGCCCTTGCGGGCACACTCATGGAAGCGGGCTTTGTCGGGATATAAATGCAATTTCATGGAAGCGTCCTCTCCCGGGCATGGGGTTGATCGGTTAGCGTACTTTCAGGATTGCATATATCACCAATGGAACGAACCTGACGGCATAGATGCGTAAACTGGCGGGGATACAGGGATTGGGCCCCGTCGCAAAGGGCCTTCTCAGGGGCGTGGTGGACCTCCACCATCAGACCGTGGGCGCCCACGGCGACCGCTGCGCGGCTCAAAGGGATCACCTGCTCCCGGTACCCGGCTGCGTGGCTGGGATCCACGATAACGGGGAGATGACTCTCCCGGCGAACCACCGGAATGGCGGAAAGATCCAGGGTATTGCGACTGTGACGCACAAAGGTACGCACACCCCTTTCACATAAAATGATTTCTGGATTGCCCGCTTCTATAATATACTCGGCGGCCATGAGCCATTCCTCTACGGTGGCTGACATTCCCCGTTTGAGCAGAATCGGTTTTTTTGCTTTACCGGCCCTTCGCAGCAGGCTAAAATTCTGCATGTTGCGTGTACCGATCTGGATCAGATCTGCGTATGCGGCCACCAAATCGACATGATCGGTATCCATCACCTCGGTGACCACCGGCATGCCGGTGATCGCGCGCACCTTGGCCAGGATTTTCAAGCCTTCCTCACCCAGCCCCTGGAAAGAGTAGGGCGAGGTCCTTGGCTTGAAGGCGCCCCCTCTGAAGATGTCGGCTCCGGCCGCTTGCACCTTCCGGGCAGTGGTCAAGGTCTGGAGCTCATTTTCCACGGCACAGGGACCGGCGATGATGGTCAAGTGACCTTTGCCCAGGGGAATGCCGCCGATGTCGATGATGGTGTCATCAGGCTTGAACTCCCGGCTGATCAGCTTGTAGGGTTTGGTGACCGGAATGACATCCCGGACGCCGGGCAGACCTGAAAACAGGGCGTCGTCCACAAAGCCTCTGTTGTGCAGTACACCGATGGCGGTTCTATCGCCGCCTGGGATCGGCCGGGCCGTAAAACCCCTGGATTCAACCACGGTCACCACCGCTTCAATCTGGTCTGATGTGGCTCTTTGGTCCATTACGATGAGCATTCTTACGCTCCTTTCAAAAAAAAAAGGGCTGCAGGATATACCCACAGCCCCTAAAGCAAAAAGGACCGTGGGCCGGGCGGCCCACAGTCCTGGTTTTCTCTATATCCGCTTTTCAGATTCGGTCAGACTATAAAGGCGCACCCCCCTTGTTTGTCTGCCACCACCAAAACCGGTTATCCGTTTTCAACTGTCGCATGTTTCCTCTGCTTCAAATCGTCATTTTCGTATGGCCGGTATCCCTACACGCATTAGGCTGGCCATGTCAAGCCTTTTTTTCAATCAATAATTATCAATTCCGGAGCGCAGCGAACGGTCAGAAGCTCCGCGCCGTTCTCAGTAATCACCAGGTTTTCCTCGTGGACCATTGATTTTCCGGGCGCATACATCATTCCCGGCTCCAGGGTAATGACCATCCCGGGGACCAGGAGGGTCTCATCCGAGGGGGTAATGGACGGCCACTCGGTCAGTTGAATCCCCAGCCCGTGTCCCAAGCGGCCCACGTCGTTCCCCATGGCACCGGCGGCTTCTAAAACGGGCCACATGGCTTGGTGGAGATCCGCGGTGGTAGCCCCGGGTCGGGCGGTTTTCAAGCCCGCTTCGGTAGCGTTATAAACCGCCCTGTAGGCCTTCAGGGCAGCCTCTCCCGCACGTCCAAAGGCAAAGTTGCGGTCGAAATCGGAAAAATATCCGTCGTAAACGGCACCCACGTCGATAATGAGAACGTCCCCCCGTTCCAGCCGGCGGTCCGCGGGTCCCATAATGATGCTGTCATACCCGCCGGGACCTGAACCGGCTATCAGATACTTGACGATGTCGGCCCCCGCCGCCAGGATGTCCAAGCGCATCTGTTTGCAGATCTCCCGCTCGGTTTGGCCTGTTTTGGCATGCTGTGGAAGATGGGCAAACCCGCTTTGAGCGGCTTGGCAGGCTTGGCGGATCTTTTCGATTTCGGCAATTGATTTTACGGCGCGCAGATGGTGCAGGGGAACGGCTATATCTACAAAGTCGGCACCATTTAATCCTGCCCAAAGTTCCTTGAAATGATTGAACGGCATGCCGATCCTGGATTGAGGCCCCAGGGTGGCGCCGATGCGGCCGTAACGGCGGGGAAGTCCGTTGAGCACATCGGCAACCAGGGTAATGCCGTCATCCACCGGATGGGGAGACATCCAGGTCCGGATGTCGTCGATCCAGGTGGCGGCCATCCCGCTGGCCCCGATTTCCGGGATCACCGCAATCGGCTTTCCCGCAGCGGGAATGACCAGAAACCAGGGGCGCGTCGGACTTTCCCAGAATTGGGTGAAAAAACCTGAAAAATAGCGCACATTGGGTTCGGTGGTAAGGAAAACCGCATCCAGCCGGTGCGCATGCAT
>CAZWGD010000294.1:0-3045 GCA_964633235.1 uncultured Desulfobacteraceae bacterium
GGGGCCACCTTCGACACCATGCACCGGTTTTTAAACGAGGACCCCTGGGAGCGGATCCGGACCTTGAAGCGCTATATCACCAAAACCCCCTTTTCCATGCTGCTGCGGGCCCAGAACCTGGTGGGGTATCGCAATTATGCCGACGATGTGGCCCGTGCATTCGTGGATCGGGCGGCCGCCAACGGCATGGACATTTTTCGCACCTTCGATGCCTTAAACGATTATCGCAATTTTGAGACGGTGGTGAAGGTTATCAAAGAATGCGGCAAACACTTTCAGGGGTGTATCTGCTATTCCATGACCGAGCCGCGCATGGGCGGAGATGTGTACACGCTGGATTATTACGTCAACAAGGCCAAGGATCTGGAGTCCATGGGGGCCGACAGTATCTGCATAAAGGACATGGCCGGTTTGATTGCGCCCTATGATGCCTACGCCATCGTGAAGGCCTTGAAGGGGGCCGTGACGGTGCCGATCAACCTTCACAGTCATTTCACCTCGGGGATGTCGCCCATGAGCCATCTGAAGGCCATCGAGGCCGGGGTGGATATTATCGACACCTGCATGTCGCCCTATGCCTACCGGACCTCCCATGCCGCCATAGAGCCGTTGGTGATGACGCTGCTGGGCACCAATCGCGACACCGGTTTTGATATACGGCGTCTGGCCGAGATCAACGAGGTGCTGGAAAAGAAGGTGCTGCCCAAGTACAAGCATCTGCTGGATGATTCCAAGGTGTCGGTGATCGATATCAATGTGTTGTTGCACCAGACCCCGGGCGGGATGCTGTCGAATCTGGTGAATCAGCTGCGCGAAATGGATGCCCTGGATAAGATCGATGAGGTCTACAAGGAGCTTCCGCGGGTGCGCCGGGAGCTGGGCCAGATTCCGCTGGTAACCCCCACCAGCCAGATCGTGGGGATCCAGACGGTAAACAATGTTTTGTTCGATGACGACTCCGAGCGCTACAAGATGATCACGGCCCAGGTCAAGGATCTGTGTTACGGGTTGTACGGCAAAACGGCGGTTCCCATCGATGCTGAGGTTCAAAAGAAGGCCCTGAAGGGGTATGCCCGGGGGGAAGAACCGATCACCTGCCGTCCGGCCGAAGTGCTGGAGCCCGAGCTTGGTAAAGCCGAGCTGGATGTCAAGGATCTGGCGGTGGACCTGGACGATACCCTTATTTATGCTCTGTATCCGCTGACCGGCAAGCGCTTTTTGAAATGGAAGCACGGCAAGGAGGATCCGCCGGAAGAGGTTAAACCCCGGACACTAGAGCAGGTTCAGGCCGAAGAGGAGCTGGTGAAGCTTGCCAAGCTAGGTCGTTTGGTGGAAAAACCGGACAAGGATGCCCCTGAAAAGGGAGACGCCTTGCGGACCTTTAACGTGTTTGTAGATGAGGAATACTTTGAGGTGGGCGTGGAAGAGATCGGCGGTGCCCCGGTGATCAGCTATGTGCAACCCCAAGCGGTTGCAGCACCGGTTGCAGCACCTGCCGCACCGGCGGTTGCCAAGCCTGCAGCGGCGCCGGCCGCTCCCAAACCGGCGGCACCCAAGGCGGCGGCCCCGCCGCCCAAACCGGCCGCAGCCCCCAAGGCGGATGCAGCGGTTGACGGTACTGCGTTGACCGCCCCCATGCCTGGCATGATTGTCAAGTATGAAAAACAGGAAGGCGAATCGGTGAGCAAGGGGGATACGGTGGTGGTACTGGAAGCCATGAAGATGGAAAACGCTTTGCCGGCGCCGGCCGACGGCACGGTGCAGTCCATTAATTTTAGCAGCGGTGATAATGTGGCCAAGGATGATGTTCTGTGTGTGATTAGTTAGTATCCCCCCGGAACCGGCATCTTTTGGCCCGGGGCTGCGTTCTCGCTTTTTTGCAAACCTCGGAATAGCGCGCTATGCCTGCCTGCCGCGCCTGCCCCGTAGCTCCGGTAGATGGTACCGGGGTAGCTCCGGCAGATGGTACCGGGGCGGTTGCAAAAAAAGCTCGGGCCTTGCCCTGAACCAAAATCTACCATTTCCGGAGGGACACTGGTTAAGGCTTGACTTAGATTTATTGCGATTGGCGTTTAACGCATGTTTGCTGCAAAATCGTTACGCTAGTTATAAAAAGGGGGAAAAGGATCATGAAGATCCATGAATATCAGGCAAAGGAGTTATTTAGGCAGTATAAGCTTCCGGTTCCCACCGGCAGTGTGGCTTTCAACCCGGCAGAGGCCGTAGAGGCGGCTGAAGGATTGGCCGGCTTCCCGGTGGTGGTGAAGGCCCAAATCCATGCCGGCGGTCGCGGTAAGGGGGGCGGAGTTAAACTGGGCGAGTCATTGGATCAGGTACAGCAAATCGCCCAAGAGATAATCGGTATGACACTGGTTACCCATCAAACCGGACCCGAAGGCAGGACGGTGGGCAAGGTACTGGTGGAAGAAGGTCTTGATATCGAAAAAGAGTTGTATTTAAGTCTAGTTCCGGACCGATCCAGTGCCAATGTCGTCATTATGGCCAGCGAAGCGGGCGGTATGGATATTGAAGAGGTGGCGGCCGATAGCCCTGAAAAGATCATTAAGGTTCTCGTCGATCCGCTGGTGGGTATCCAGCCCTATCACTGCCGGCAGGTGGCATTTGGTCTGAATTTGGCCCCTGCCGTGATGAAACAGTTCGTCCCCATGCTTGGCGGTCTTTTTAGACTGTTTATGGATTATGACTGCTCGATGGTGGAGATCAATCCGCTGGTGATCACCGGCGATCAACGGGTCATTGCCCTGGATGCCAAGGTGGATTTTGATGATAATGCCCTGTATCGCCACAAGGATATCCTTGAGTTGCGTGATGTGGATGAGGAGGATCCGTTGGAAGTGGAGGCTTCCAAATTTCATCTGAACTATATCAAGCTGGATGGGAATGTGGGCAATATGGTCAATGGCGCCGGTCTGGCCATGGCCACCATGGATATCATCAAGCTGGCCGGAGCGGAGCCGGCCAATTTTTTGGATGTTGGCGGTGGTGCCAGTGCAGAGATGGTGGAGAACGGCTTCCGGATTATGC
>CAZWGD010000295.1:0-3038 GCA_964633235.1 uncultured Desulfobacteraceae bacterium
CTTCTGGAAACTGCCGGCCTGAACAACCCGACGGAGCTTTGCTCAGGATGCAGTATAGATCTCGATGGCCCCCTTTGCGGGGCAGACCGAGTAGCAACCGCCGCAGCCGATACAGTTGTCCGTTGCCACCCGGGTGGCTTCGTCACCGGGCTGCATGGCTTGGTAAAAGCAGGCTTTCAGGCAGCGGCCGCAATTGGTGCAAAGTTCCGCATTCACCTGGGCTTTCTCAGGGGGCATTTCCGAGTAGGCCAGGGAAGCATCGGTGGCCATGCCCAGAAATTCGTCCACCGAGCCGTAGCCCTTCTCATCCATCCACTTTTCCAACTTCTTTACCTGCCTGCCCAGCCACTCATAGCCGTAAACCATCACCGCCGAGCACATTTCCACGATGTGCGCCCCGCTCATCATGAACATCACCACATCACGCCAGTCATAGGCGCCGTTGGTCCCGGCGATAAACACATGGCGCTCTTTGTAATGCTGCCGGATATCGTGGATCCAGCGCAGGGTCAGCGGCTTGATCCAGGGGCCGCCGCAGCCGGCTTTGCCGTAAATCAAAGGCTTGCCGGTTTCAATGTCCGGTACGAAACCGATGAAGCGGTTGGTTAGCGTCACAGCCTGGGCGCCTGCATCCATTAAGCGGCCGGTGAATTCAATCAGACTGGTCACCTGGGGGGTGACCTTGATCATCACCGGTATGTCAACCGCTTCACAGACACGCCTGGTGACTTCACAGGCGTATTCAAAATCCTGACCCACCTCCATCCCGGTTTTGACACCCGGCATGAGATGCGGATGGGGACAACCGAAATTGCACTCCAGCAGGGGAACCCCGGTCTGCTCGATCTGTTTGGCCAGGGCTACCCAGCCCTGGGTGGTCACCGAACCGATGGAACCGATGACAACGGCATCGTGATCGGCCGCGTATTCAACGGCGGCTTCAATTTCGGGCAAAAACGCTTCGGGGGGCTCCAAGGCCAGACCGGAACGACCGTAAAGACTGAAAGCGCGCGGGACCTTGCCGCAGGCCACTTCGTGTTTTTGATCTAAGAAGCGCCACTTGGAGCGGGTGGTCAGCTCGCGCATCTCAGGAGAGTCGGTCATGGTTTTCACAATCACCCCGCCGGCACCCGTATCGATACATTTTTTCATGTTGTGGGCGTTCAGGGTCGGTTCAGCCGATGCGGCCACCAACGGGTTTTTAATTTTCACGCCGCAAAATTCTATGGACAAGTCCGCCATGGTAAGTTCTCCTTGTATCAGAATCTATGCACGCTTACATCAGGAAAGCCAGGCTACGCGATCATTAAAAGCGCTGAAACGTTCCCGGGTGCGATTAACTTCCGTCAGGTCGATCTCGCTTTTCAAGATAACATCCTCATCGCCTCCGCTGGTCAATATAACCCCCCAGGGATTAACCATCATGCTGTGACCCACAAAGGTGGCACCCAGGTTGGGCCCAACCGAGTTGGCCGAAACAAGAAAGCATTGGTTCTCCAAGGCTCGGGCGCGGTTTAAGATGATCCAATGCTCAAGGCGGGGGTAGGGCCAGGCCGAACAGACCAGAAAAAGCGCGGCGCCTTGTTCAGCCATACGGCGGAACAATTCCGGGAATCGCAGATCGTAGCAGGTCGCCATGCCGAGCTTGCCCAAAGGCGTATCGGCCACCACGACCTCACTGCCAGGGGCCAGGATCTGGGTCTCTCTGGAATTGTGGCCGAACAGATGTATCTTGCGGTAGTTGGCCAGGATATCCCCGTCGGGTGAGAGCAGATAGCTCGAGTTATAATAACTGCCGCCCTCTTTCTCCACAAAACTGCCGGTATGCAAGTATATTTGCGCCTCCCTGGCAGCCTGCCTGAGGGCGGTCAGGGTGGGACCCTGGCGATCTTCAGCCTCAGGTTCATAGCGGTCGAAACTCATGAAGCCAAGGTTCCAGATTTCCGGCAGAATGACAAGATCGGCCTCGGCCGCCCGGGTTATGTTTTCCAGGGCCCTGGCAATGGTTAGATCTTTGTCGCCCTCGACGACGCTCATTTGGATGGATGCCACACGCATTAGATTAGCTCCTTAATTATTCAGCCTCAATTATTCAACCTCCAGGTAGTCAAGCGGGTGTACGCCGTAGTTTACTCCCAGGCTGCGTTTCAGGACCGGATCATGCAAACCGGCAATAAACCGCTCACCGTAGATATACTGACCGCTGACAGTCCCCACGGTACCGGAAAATATCAGGGTGCCGGCCAGATCAGCATTCATTTTGGAGCGGGCAAACCCCATCAGGGACGCAGGGCTCAAAATGGTTGCCAGGCGTCCGTCCTGGTTGGCAATGGTTTCACCATCCTTGACCACTTGGCTGTCGAAGGTCAGCGCATCCCAATGGGACTCCACATCAGCCAAAAGCCAGACTGTAGAACACATGACATTGGGACAGATCTGTTTGGAGCGGGGGATGTCGGTCTCCTCCAGCAAGCGGTCGGTGTGATCGCTGCCCATGCCCACATAAATGGTTTGAGCATCCTGGATCAGTAGAACATATTCGACTTCACCGGCGGTGTGGTTGCCATATACCTCGATGTCCTCATCCATTACCAGGGCCCTCGGGTTTACCGGAAACAGCGCCGGCGTACTCTTGGGACCCGGGATACCCTTGGCCTCCAATTCAGCGACGTATTTTCGCACAACTTCCTGATCCCGGCCAACATAGCCGGCATTGACCATACGTGTAAAATTGAATGTCAGGGGTTCGGTGGATTCTTGTTTCTGTAGCGTTAAGTCTAAGTGCAATCTTTTTACCTCATGTCATTTTGTAGGCGGCTATTTATGATAGCGAATCTCGAAGGTCACACAACCGTTGGGAATCCGGTAGGGCCCATGGGTCATACCCGGTGGACGGCAGGCGTAATAGCCGGGCAGAAAGGTTTGATCTTTGGCGATGTCGTACAGGGTGCCTTCCACGATCAACACCTCTTCCCAAAAATCATGCACCAGGGTTTCGCTGGTTTCGATTCCCGGCGGGAACTTGAGCATGCGTGTAT
>CAZWGD010000296.1:0-2957 GCA_964633235.1 uncultured Desulfobacteraceae bacterium
CGGGAAGGTCATATTGAGAAACACTGGCGGGACAGCAAAATAATCAGCCTTTGGATGGGGGGACGTGGCTTGGCGAAATTGGATATAGCCCGCTGGTTTTATGATTGCAAATCATTTTAATTTATTTTTGGACTTAACAAAACCTAAGCTGGAGTATGATAAATACTCCTGTTCCAACGATTAGGATCGCATGGCCATACCGCTAACCCCGACGTTTCAAGGCTTTCATTTTTTTCACCTCGGAATCGGGTATGCCCATGAAGTAGAGCATTCCGGAAATATTTTCGTTGGTGATCATCCCGTGGCTGTATTCCTTTAATATCTCTTTGGGGCTGAAGGCAATCGCAAGGCCTGCATTCTGGAGCATAAAGCGGTCATTGGCCCCGTCTCCCACGGCAATGATCTGATCGACGCTTATTCTTTCCAGCTCGGCGATCTTTTTGATGATATCTCCCTTTTTTTGGGCATCGATGATATCCCCTTTTATTTCACCGGTCAGGGCTCCGTTTTTTATTTCCAGCTCATTGGCGAACACATAGTCCAGGTTGAGGTTCTCTTTGAGATAATCGGTGAAAAAGGTGAAGCCCCCGGAAATGACTCCCACGCGGTAGCCCATGAACCGCAGGGTTGATACCAGGTCTTCGGCACCGGGGGTTAAATTGATGGTTTTGGACAGCATTTTAAGGTGCTCTTCAGTCACGCCTTTTAAAAGGCGTGCGCGCTTTCGCAAAGCCTCCTCGAAGTCAAGTTCGCCGTTCATGGCCCTTTTGGTCATCTCTTTTACCGGTTCGTCGACCCCGGCCACCTTGGCCAGTTCATCGATGATTTCTCCCTGGATAATGGTACTGTCACAGTCGAAAACAACCACTCGCTTGGGTTTTTTAAAGATATCGTCATACCTTAGGGACACGTCCAGCCCGGTCTGATTGGAGAATTGATACAGCAGCTTTCGTAAACCGCTGACATCTTCATTATCCGAGGTATCTACGGAGAGCTCCATGGCGATATATTCACCCCGGGCAATCATTTTAATGCGTTCGATATTAACGCTTTTGCCGGCACATAGCCCGGTAAGTTCCGCCACGATCCCCGGCCGGTCGATGCCCATAACGGTAAGTGCCATAAGATGCTTATCCACCTTGCGGCGTCCGGCTTCGTAAGGCTCCACTCGGAAACCGATATCGAAGTTGTCCCTCGCCGGAGCCAGTGCGGCCAGCATCTCCTTTTCGGTACTCTCTGAAGTACTCAAGTCCACCACAAGGAACATGATGAAATGACCCCGCACGGAGCGGGCGTCGATGTCAACGATGTTAATGGATAGATTGCGAAGCACATTGGCCACGGAATAAACCAGCCCAGGTTTATCCTTGCCCACGGCCGAGATAACGTACAGTTGATGCATAACGGCTCCATCTATTTGATATTACAGTTGATTACAAGGTTAAATTCCTGGTTACCACAGGCATAATCATGGATTTTCGGGCAGTGGAGCATAAAAGCATATTGAAGTCAATCGGTAATTTCAATGGCGGTCGTCACCCCTTGCGGCAGTCACTGATAAAAAGACAGACCGCTGCGAAGGGGTGGTTTTGGCTCGCCATTCGCTTCCGGTTGTCGGGGTTTTGACCCCCAACCGGTTGATTTGGAAATACACCGGTGATAAAAGACAGGTGGTGTATGGAAATTCCACCGGGATTGACTTTTCAGGCCTGCGGTTTTGACCGCCGGAGCGGGGCATCCCAAAGCGGACCATTTGGAAATCAGGCATGCTTACTGTTGAAAATATATCCAAGAGTTATGGCGCCCACATCCTGTTTGAGGATGCCAGCTTTAAAATCAATCCCCGCGAACGGGTGGGACTGGTGGGGCGCAACGGCCACGGCAAAACGACCCTTATTAAAATGATTGTGGGTGAAGTCCATCCGGATAACGGCCATATCAGCACCCCTAAAAACTATCGTTTCGGGTACGTAAAACAGCGTATCGAATTTGAGGCTCCCACCGTTCTTGAAGAGGGTATGCGCGGTCTGCCAGCCAACGAGCAGGGCCATTACTGGAAGGTGGAAAAGATCCTCTTCGGCCTGGGATTTTCAGACCGGGATCTAGCCCGCAATCCCCTGGCGTTTTCAGGGGGATTCCAGGTGCGCCTAAACCTGGCCAAGGTCCTGGTTTCCGAACCGGACCTGCTGCTGCTGGACGAACCGACCAACTATCTGGATATCACCTCCATCCGTTGGGTTGAACGCTTTCTGAGCAAATGGCCCCATGAGTTGCTGCTCATCACCCATGATAGAAGTTTCATGGACAAGCTTGTCACCCACACCGTCGGTATTCATCGCCGCAAAGTCCGTAAAATCAGGGGCGACACGGCCAAGTACTATTCCCAGCTGGTCCAGGACGAGGAAGTTTACGAAAAAACGCGCCTCAACGATGAAAAGCGCCGCAGGGAGATGGAGCTGTTCATCACCCGCTTCAGGGCCAAGGCCCGCTTGGCCAACATGGTGCAGTCCCGCATAAAAACCCTGGCTAAAATGGAAAAACGGCGCCGCCTGGAGAAACTCGAGTCCCTGGAATTTTCCTTCCGAGACCTTTCCTTTCCGGCTAAAAGCATATTGAACGCGCAGGGCGTTACCTTTGGATACCGGCCGGACCAGCCCCTGATCAAGGCGTTCAACCTGCATGTGATGGCCGGTGAGCGCATCTGCATCATCGGCAAAAATGGGAAGGGCAAGACAACCCTGCTGAAAATCCTGGCCGGGCTGCTCACGCCCTTGGAGGGCGGTATGGTAGAGCACGCCGCCGTGGTAAAGGGCATTTTTGAACAGACCAATGTCAAAAGCCTGGTCGATAGCCGTACCGTGGAGGCTGAAATCCAGTACGCCGATGGCAATGTGGACCGGCAGCTTACCCGCGATAGTTGTGGCGCCATGATGGTTTCCGTAGATGCCGCCTTGAAA
>CAZWGD010000297.1:0-2921 GCA_964633235.1 uncultured Desulfobacteraceae bacterium
ATTGGCAAATCCCACCTGGTGGACGTTATTTCCGTGAAAATCCATAAACCGGCGTCCCTGGAGGTCTTCGATGTAAATGCCCTCACATGTTTTAAGCGCATTCATACATGGAGTGGACAGGGATTGCTGGAGGAAATAGCGCCGGTCTTTTTCAAGAAGCGCACGGGTTTTGGCCCCGATGTGCCGGGATTGCCACTTTTCTCGATGCCGTGAAAGGTTGATGTCGCCCTCGGTCGTCCGCCACGCTGTCATAGATATACTCCTGGAAGAAATGGAGCGGAGATTAAAGCGCCGGTCCCGCACTCCGATCTGATCTTGCTAATCGTCAAACACCGGCTTTCTTCTCTCCAGAAAAGCCGTGATCCCCTCGGCCGCGGCGGGGAGGCAGGCAATCTTTCCAAAGCCTTGGTATCCCATCTCAAGGGCCTCGCCGACACTTTCGGCGGCAGCGCCCCTTTGAATGGTTTCAACAGCAACAGCCATGGCCCGATTGCTCAAGCGCAGACCGCCGGCCATAACATTTGTGGGTTTATCAAAACCGGTCATATCCATCTTTCCCTCGGGAATTCGACGGATATTCCCCGCCAAGGTCTCCACGCGCTGGACGGCTGTCTCGATCAAATCACGGTAACTGCCGTCCACAACGGTCAGCATTCCCATTTGCGCACCTTCCCGGGCGGTGACCGGTTTTCCCTGCGTGATCATTTCGGTAAACATATCGGTACCCTGGGGCCATTTTCGATAGGGAATAACACACCCCCCGATTCCCGGCAGGATCCCCAGAGTGATTTCCGGAAACTGGAGAGTCGCTTTTTCAAAGGCAACCATATCGTGGCAGCGGATGGCCAGTTCCAGTCCACCGCCCAGGGCCATACCGTTCAGGGCCGCGACGACCGGTTTTTCCATCTGATCCATGAAAATCTGCACCTTGGCACAGTCCTTGGCGTAGGCAACGGCGGCGGCATGGTTGCCGAGCATCTCGGGAAATCTGCCGATATCCGCACCGGCCGAAAAGGCGCGCTGACCGTATCCGGTGATGACGAATCCGGTAACCCCTGCATCATCAACACCCTGTTTTAAAACCGCTAAAATTTCATCCATGACCTCATCATTCAAAGCATTCATGGCTTGAGGTCGCCGAATGGTAATCACCTTGACCCCATCCACCTGGTCGATCAGAATGTGCCGTTTAAAATCCTGGTAGGTTGAAAAAGGCTGTGTGGCCCTGGGAAACCCCGGCCTCTCTGTGCGAAAGCGGTCCATGATGCGGCCGACTTCGGCCTCGCCCATCCGCTGCATGATGTCCAGGGGTCCTTCTCGAAATCCCAAGGCCACCTGACAGCCGAAATTCAAATCGGCCGCCGTCCCTATCCCCCTGTCGATAATGTCAAAGGTTTGCGAAAACAGGATGGCCAATACCCGGTCGCGAACCTGTTCCCTGACCTTGGGCGGGACCTCTGCTTTGGACCCCGGCCGATGGGTCTGCCAGCGGTCCACGGATGCAAGAATAGGGGCGGGTTGGTAATGGGCACCTTCCTCCATCTGCAGCGTATTGGTTTCAATGATGATGGGGTTGCCGTTGGCCATGTTCAAGACAAAGAACGGTCCGGCGAACACGAATTCTTCGGCCACTTTGTCAATCTGGCTGGCCGTGGCCTTGTTTAATAGGAAAGCGGATTCATTGCACCAATTGTCGAAAATGCGATCCAGGACAAAGCAGATGGCATTAGCGGTGATGATGGGCACTTTGCCGGTACGCGCGAAAAACCGGAACAGGTAATCAATGGTCTCCTGCACGGCTCCATCCCAGGATACGATCTCCACGGGCAGGCTTCGCCAAGCCGGGGCGAAGAAGTGCGTCACCGTGGTTCGTTGCGGTTTTTTCATTTTGGAAAATAATCGATCAGCCGGAATCGAGCTGGTATTTGAAGTGATGATGGTATCATCGCTGACGATATTTTCTATCATATCAAATATTTTTTGTTTAAGAGGGATATCTTCGGTTGCGGCCTCAATCACCAGTTGGCAGTTTTTAATCTGTCCATAGTCGGTGGTGTAGACGATATTATCGCGCACCGCAGCGGCTTTTTGGGCAGACATCTTTTTTTTGGCTATGGCTTTCTGGGTGTAACCGGCAAGCCTTTGTTCAGCCTTCTCAAGCGGCTCTTTGACCACATCGATGAGAAAAAGCTTGCTTTGCGGCAGGGCGCTTTTCAAATAGTAACCGATATCCGGCCCGATGGTTCCGGCGCCGATAACGGCCAGTTCGCCTGGTAGCGGTCGGTTGGTTTGAACGAGCAGGGGATTGTAAGTGGCTTGGTAAAGGTTTTTTTTGGCTGACATGGTTTGGACACCTTTCTTTCCTTGGATATAATAAAATTCTTGACTAAGTCCTGTATACCGTATACTCATTGAAGTCAAGACAATTCATGAGGCGATTATTCTATTTAACCCGCTATTATTATACATGATTGTACCTGTTAGTGATCTCAAATCGTATGGGCTGATCAACGCAAACCAAACCATTTAGGAGGGCTCTATGGAAACCAAGAAAGTGTTGTTGACCGAGGATGAAATACCACGCCAATGGTATAATATCAATGCGGATATCAAAATGAACCCGCCCCTGGGTCCGGACGGCAACCCCATAACGCCGGATATGCTGGCGCCGGTATTTGCCATGAACCTGGTGGAGCAGGAAGTGAGCCCCGAAAGATGGATCGATATCCCGGAAGAAGTCTTGAAGGTTTTAAGCATTTGGCGTCCCAGTCCTTTGGTGAGAGCTTATGCCCTTGAAAAGGCGTTGGAAACGCCGGCTAAAATCTATTACAAACACGAGGGGGTCAGTCCTCCGGGAAGCCATAAACCCAACACGGCCGTAGCGCAAGCCTACTATAACAAAACCTTTGGTATCAAACGCC
>CAZWGD010000298.1:0-2812 GCA_964633235.1 uncultured Desulfobacteraceae bacterium
TTGGTAGAAAGGAGGAGCTGATAAGGCTGGCCCGCTGGAAAATGAAAACAAATCCCGGAAAATATGTAGACCACATTTATGGAGAGCATGAAGTGGGGGGGACTTCATGGCTTTATTTAGCCTCGGAGCCGTTCGAAACCATCGGCTTCCCCAAGTTGGGAGCCAAGGCTCCCCCACGCTTAACCGAGGCCATTCAACACAGCCTGTTTCAGTATTTTGCAGCCCCGATTATCCTATACGGTGTTTTGGGCGGAATTATGTGGGGAACCGGATATTTGAAAGATAGTGAAAAGAAAACTGATGGAAATGAGCAGTCTAAAGGAGAAAACGTATGAAACCCCATGAGGCGACGGCACCAGTTGAAGAAAAATTCCTTACCCCGGGTGTCATGGTGTTGTTGGCCCTGATGGCGGTTGGTGGGGCTTTTACAGCGGCTCGCTTCTTACTCGGTATCGGCGGGGTGGCCAACCTGAACAACCAATTTCCCTGGGGAATCTGGATCGGTATCGATGTGGCTTCAGGTGTGGCCCTGGCTGCCGGCGGTTTTACCACCGGTGCCATTGCCTACGTCTTCAACCGGGATCAATATCATGCCGTCATTCGACCGGCCCTTTTGACGGCCATGCTTGGCTATACCTTTGTGGTTCTGGGCCTGATGGTCGATATCGGCCGGTACTGGAACATCTATAGTCCGATATTCAACCACAACGGCAACTCGGTCCTCTTCGAAGTGGCCATATGCGTTATGATCTACTTGAATGTGCTGTATATCGAATTTATTCCCATCGTCGTCGAACGCTTTCAGGACCGGGTTAATTTGCCTGGTTTTTTAGCAGGCCTGAACGGTCTGGTGGAAATGATCCTCAATATCGCTGATAAAATTCTGGGAAAAATTATGTTTCTTTTTATCATCGCCGGTATTGTGCTTTCCTGTCTGCACCAGTCGAGCCTGGGGTCGTTGATGCTCATCGCGCCCTACAAGGTACACCCGCTCTGGTATACACCCATTTTACCTTTACTGTTTCTGCTGTCGGCCTTTGCCGCCGGATATCCCATGGTCACTTTCGAGTCCATCATAGTGTCCAGTTCCTTTAATCGCAAACCGGAGATGGAAGTACTCTCCCCCCTGGCCAAATATATGCCCGTACTGATGGGTCTCTATCTGGCCGTGAAAATCGGCGACATGATTGTCCGCGGCACCTATGTGTATCTATTTGACGGTACTTTCCAAACCAACGCTTTTATCGTGGAGGTTGTTTTCGGGGTGATCCTTCCCTTTGTCTTGCTTTTATTCCGACGGGTCCGGCATTCTCCGGGCTGGCTCTTTTTCGCCGCCACCGCTTTTGTACTGGGGATCCTTTTGAATCGCATCAATGTTTTTGTTGTCAGCTATACCCCACCCTACCAGTTGACCAATTACTTTCCCGCCCTGGGAGAAATCTTTATCACGGTGGGACTGGTTGCCACGCTTATGTTTCTCTATCGGGTGTTTGTTTTTATCTTTCCCGTGCTTGGAGCGAAACCGGAAAAAATGTCCCCAACAGCTCTGGGCCTGGTCGCCCTGGCCATGGTAACCTGGACGGCTCTACCCTCCCATGCGGCCGAAGAAAGGATGGTTATCAAGCGGCCCCTGCCCCTGGAGGAGAGTGTCACGCCGTCTGTCGCAGATGCCCCTAAGTTGATCACGATTGACAATCCAATTGTCAATAAATACAGCGATAAATATGAACCTGTACGCTTTATGCACGCCAAGCACGCCAACGTCTTGAAGGATTGCAGCATCTGTCATCATCGCCTGCCGCGCGAAGAAGGCGATACCTACGGAAAACCGGTAAACATGTATGAGCTAAAAGCGAGTGAATCGATGCCGTCTGGGTGCGTCAACTGCCATGGAGAGCCGTTTAATCCCAAAAACCTGCATACACCCGGGTTAAAAGGTGCTTACCATCAGCTTTGCATGGACTGCCACCCGCAGTCGGAACAGATTCCGCATATTCGCGGACCCATTCTCTACAGCGCCATGGTTCGGGGGCCGGTCGCGCGCACCCTGGATACCCGTGCTCCCACGGACTGCCTTGCCTGCCATGCAGCCAAGGTGCCGGATCACAATCAACTGGTAAAGTTGGCGGACAATGCCGACGCCCGGGCGGTTACTGAAAACTGTCTCTCCTGTCATGAGAACGAAGGCAAAGCCATTTTGAAAACAGCCCATTGGAAATGGCAAGGATCTTCTCCGTATACAGTCGACCACGAAAACCGTATTGATATCGGCAAGAGCCACCTCGCCATCAACAACTTCTGTATAAATATCAACGGCAATTGGCCGGGCTGCACAAGCTGTCACATTGGATACGGCTGGCAGGATCAAGGTTTCGACTTCAGCGACATGACCAAAATTGACTGCCTGGTCTGTCATGATACCACCGGTACGTATCAAAAGGCACCCGCAAATTCCGGTTTTCCTAAAACGGAGGTCGACCTGGTCAAAGTGGCAAAAAACGTGGGCCGCCCCAGCCGCAGCACCTGCGGGTTGAACTGCCATTTTCGGGGAGGCGGGGACGCTGTCAAACACGGCGATATGAGCTCATCCCTTGCCCGTCCCGATAGGGACATGGATGTGCATATGGGCGTCGGCGGAGGGATGGATTTCAAATGTCAGGACTGTCACAAGACCCGTAATCATATGATCTCGGGCCGCAGTATTTCGGTGGCGGCCGTTGAAGGCGATCTTTCCTGTGAGTATTGTCATACGGACAGTCCCCACATCGGCAGTGAACTGATCGACCACCACTTAAATAAGCATACCAGCCAT
>CAZWGD010000299.1:0-2807 GCA_964633235.1 uncultured Desulfobacteraceae bacterium
TGTAGATTAGGACATGGCACAGACGGGTCCTCACGGCGCGAGGGTTGATGCATACTACCGATGAAAAGAGCGACGGTTCGCTAATACGTATCGGTGTTTGTCACCCGGCTCGACTGGTAGGCGGCTTCTATGAATTTCACCTTCCGAACCCTCTCGGGGGAAAGGAAGGGGTGGTATGGAGATTTCGTAATATCGATGGTTCTATGCAGCAAATTCGTTTCCATGAGAGACAAGGCCTCGATGGATTTGTCGCATACCGGGTAGCCTTTGTCATCGGTACTTACGGCTGTTCGGGAAGACACCGCCGAGATATTATTGATGTCTACCAGTTTGACCGCTCCCGCGCTATTGATCATCAGATTCCCGACCCCGGCGAGGTCCGGAATGTGTCCGGCCTCCCGAATCATTTTTTTTACCGCCCGTACCAGTTGGTCGGCGGTTTTATGCACCCTTCCCATAAGGCTTCCCAAGCGATGACTTGTCAATTTACCGTGCATATGTGTAAAGATATCTCTAAGGTAATGCTTGTCCATAGGTCCCCAGGGATCTAAGATTTCCCCACCCACATATTCCTGAAGACCGCATAGAACGATGTGAGATCTGCCGGCCGGCGCATATTCGACGATAAACTCCGTGGAAACGGCGATCAGATCCGGGTGTAAATAGGTCTGGATGATTTTGTACTTTCCGGCCTCCAGCAGGGCCGCTTCTAAGCAGTCGAAGCGACGGGTAAATATACGCAGCATCTTTACCGGTACGGCCCGCGGAAAAAGCCGTATCCCATCGCAAAGGATACCGCATTTTTCAATTTCAATGTCCCTAGTGCGGAGCATCTCGATAATACGTGAACGCAACCCCTCCCGGTAATGTTTTCTAAACCGATACCCCCCCCTATCCCGGATAAAGTTCAACGCAGTGATATCTTGATGGTTGATATCGGGTTTTTGTCTGATGTCTTGGATTTCCGTAACCACTGCTTTCAGTTTACAACCGGTATCATGGGCGGGGATGATAAATGGGGAATGCGTGGCAAAGGGCTTTCACCTCTTTGCGCACTTTTTCAATGCCGGTATCATCGGCGGGGTTTTTCAGTACCCTGGAAATGAAATCGGCGATTTGCGCCATCTCCTTGGCCGCCATGCCCCGGGAAGTGACCGCCGGAGTACCGAGCCGTATGCCACTGGTTATGGAAGGGCTGCGTGTTTCAAAGGGAATCATATTTTTATTGGCGGTTATCCCGGCCTGGTGGAGTACGGTTTCCGCATCCCGTCCCGTGATATCCAAATTGGTTAAATCGGCCAGCATCATGTGATTGTCCGTACCCCCGGATACCAGGTCGATGCCGGCTTCAACCAGGTGGGCCGCCAGGGCGGCTGCATTTTTAACGACATCCTTTTGATACGTCCGGAAATCCTTTGACAGGGCTTCTTTGAAGGCCACGGCCTTGGCGGCGATCACATGCATGAGCGGTCCTCCCTGCATGCCGGGAAATATGGTGCTGTCAAGTTTTTTTCCCAAATCGGTTTTTGCCAGGATTAAGCCGCCCCGGGGGCCTCTTAGGGTTTTATGGGTGGTGCTGGTTACGATATCGGCATAGGGGATGGGGGAAGGATGGAGATCCGCCGCCACCAGGCCGGCGATATGGGCCATATCGACCACCAGATAAGCGCCGACCGCGTCGGCCACTTGGGAAAAGAAGTCAAAATCGATGAAGCGTGGATAGGCGCTGGCCCCTGCCACGATCATTTTGGGTTTATGCTTTTCGGCCTGCCCGGCCAAGGAATCGTAATCAAGGGTACCGGTATCCTTTTTGACGCCGTAATGGATGAAATTGTACAGCCGGCCTGAAAAGTTAACCGGCGACCCGTGGGTCAGGTGTCCGCCATGGGCCAGGTTCATCCCCAAGACCGTATCCCCCACCTCAAGCAGGGAAAAGTAGGCCGCCATATTTGCCTGGGACCCCGAGTGGGGTTGCACATTGGCATAAGCCGCATGGAATAGCTTTCTGGCCCGCTCAATGGCCAGCGACTCCACTACGTCCACATACTCGCACCCGCCGTAGTACCGTTTGTCAGGATAGCCTTCCGCATACTTGTTGGTGAGTACAGATCCCTGGGTGGCCATGACCGCAGGACTGGCGATATTTTCAGAGGCAATCAGCTCCAGGGTGTATTGTTGGCGGTTAAACTCTTTCGAAATGCCCGACGCAATTTCAGGATCAACATTTTCAATGTGGGTTAAGTCCATATTTCATCCCCTCTTTTTAATAGGCTTCGATGGCCTTGCACTTTTCCACAAACGAGGCGATTTGGTCTCTTCCCTGAACCAATGCCGCCACAGCCATGGCCAGACTGCCGCAAGCCTGGTCATCTTCACCCAGTAACGATCTATATTTGTTGAATATATTCTCCCCTTGCCCAACAAGCCGGTCGATATCTTGCAGCAGTTGCTTGCGAATATCATGTTTTTTACGCTCCTGTTTAATGATTGGTGCCAGGCGCCGTATTGAGTATTCCACCAGGGCATCCCTGGGCGTGTTGTGCTGCTTGGCGATAATATCGAGGCTGGAAAGCGTTTTCCGACTGAGCACATATGTCTTCTGTACCCGGTGCAGTTCTCCAAACTTTTCCAGAGGCAGGCTTCCCGCCAGGATTTCCAAGGACCGGGCATCCTCTATCAGGTGGTCAAAGAGTGATTTTTGTTTGATGCCCAGGTGCACCGCCACGACGCTTAGCACATCGATGGCGTTAACGGAAAGCTTGAAGGTTGCCCTAACGGACTGCCTACCCATCAGGTCTGAAGGCGAT
>CAZWGD010000300.1:0-2162 GCA_964633235.1 uncultured Desulfobacteraceae bacterium
GTCGGGACTGGTGTGAAAACCGGCCGTGAGTTCGACGCCGCTTTGCAAAGGTGGGAAAAAAGCAATGTAACCCGTTGGAATTTCGGTGATCTCTCTCCTGCGGTGACGCTCACGGGCAAACATGGATCACGGGGCCTTTTTTTTCCGGGCCTGGCGCCGAAAAAATCAGCAAACGGTTGCCGTCTGCGCCTGTTTCGCACCCGCTCGGCGGCAGTGGCCTCCCACAAGGCCGGGGTAAAAGCCCTCGCCGCCATTCATCTTTCTAAAGAATTGAAATTTTTAAAAAAGAGCCTTCAGCTTCCCAGGGAAAGACGCGCGTTGGCCGCGGGTTTCGGCGGTTATGGAAAATTCGAGGGGAAGCTTTACGACACGGTCATAGAACAGCTTTTAGCCAAAAACATCCGTAAAGAGGCGGACTTTCTTGCCCTGACGGAAGATGCCCGCCGGGAAATGTTTGTCTCCGGAAAGGTGCTGTGGGAAAAAAGCCTGGCGGTTCTTGAGACCTATTATAAAACCGATGCCGGATTAAACCGTCTAGCCGCCAAAGCGGCCTACACCCCAGTGTATATCCCCTTTTTAAAAACCCTGCGACACGAACTGGACAAACTGGTGCCTGAAAATTTCATGACGCTCTACACCCCGGATCGGTTGACTCACCTGCCCAGGTATATCCAAGGTGTGGCCGTTCGTGCCCAAAGGGGGATTCTGGATTTGGATAAAGATCGGCAAAAGGCACTCAAGGTTACGCACTACACCGACATTCTCAACCGGCGGCTGAAAGCCCTTTCTCCGGTGACCTCGGTGGAAAAGCGGCGGGCCCTGGAAGCCTTTTTCTGGATGATAGAAGATTATAAAATTTCCGTGTTTTCCCAGGAACTGAAGACCATCCAACCGATATCCCCAAAAAAACTGAATAAGAAACTGGCTGAGATTGATCGTATGGTGTAAGCAAGCAAGGCGCGGTCAGGTCAATGGGTATCGCGCCATGCTTCCCCAAATCCCAGGAGAGTAACCGTGAACCATAATCCGTTGGCACCATCTGATATTGAAGCCATGGCCGCCATGGTAGATCCCTCCCGCCTTTCAACGGGTGAATCAGTCCTTGACCTTCACGCCGCGGACCAGTCCCATCATCCCCCCCGGCGTCCCGAAGTGGTCATCTGGCCCGTGGACGTAACCGAAATCACCGCCATCATGACCTATGCCGATAATCGCCGCATTCCCGTCACCGCATGGGGAGCCGGATCCAGTTTGGAGGGAAACCCGATCCCCGTCTATGGGGGGATCGTGCTCGATTTCTCCCGCATGAACCGCATTCTTTGCATGCGGGAGGATGATTTCCAAGCCGATGTAGAACCCGGTGTCATCTATCAGGACTTGAACCGGCGGCTTCGGCATAGCGGCCTATTCTTTCCCCCCGATCCCGGTGCCCGGGCCACCATAGGCGGCATGATCGCCAATAATGCCGGCGGTACCCGCTCCGTTTTATACGGCTCCACCAAGGATTACGTGCTGAAACTCAGCGTCGTTCTGGCCAATGGAGAAATGCTGGAAATTGGCTGCCGGGCCAAAAAAACCTCATCCGGCTACGATCTGATCCGTCTTTTCGTCGGTTCCGAGGGGACCCTGGGTATCGTCGCCAAGGCAACCCTCAGGCTGGTGGGCATTCCCGCCGAATTCTCTGCCGCCATCGCCAACTTCTCATCGGTAAAGACCGCCAGCCGGGCGGTGGTGGAGTTGATTCGTGCCGGTCTGGATCCGGCCGCTTTGGAGTTGCTGGACACCGAATGTGTCAAGCTAATCAACCGTGAGAAACGGCTCGATCTCGATATCTCCCCCACCCTCTTCATGGAATTCACGGGGCCGACGCTCAACCAACTCGCGGAGATCATGCCCCTGGCAGCGGAGATCTGTCAGGATAACGGATGCCGCCAATTTCGTCCGGGATTAGGGCGGGAGCAGCGGAATCGCCTCTTTGAAGCGCGTCACGAGCTGGGTGAAATGATCTTGCGCAGCCATCCCGGCAGCCGCATCCGGATCATGGACTTGGCCGTACCCATTGCCGCTTATCCGGAAATGATTGCGGATTCCCGCCGGGAATTGACCGCTTCAGGTCTTAGCGGTTACATCTTCAGCCATGCCGGTGAAGGAAACATCCATAT
>CAZWGD010000300.1:2172-2721 GCA_964633235.1 uncultured Desulfobacteraceae bacterium
ACGTTGCCGGAAAAAGAGAGGACACATCCCAATGGAAGCGGGTCGACGCCTTGACCGGCCGGCTGGTGCTGAAAGCCATCGCCCTCGGTGGAACGGCTACCGGTGAACACGGCGTCGGTATCGGCAAACGCCCGTTTATGAAGACAGAGCATGGGAAAAGCCTTGCTTGGATGCAGCGCATCAAAACCCTGTTCGATCCCAACTACATCCTGAACCCGGGAAAGATCTTTTTATAGTGAAAGATGGGGGCATGATTTAGCGGCAAATTGAAGGTTGAAGGTCTACAGCAGGAAAGTTTTCCGACATCCGAAATATCTAACCGATCTCAATGACCTTCAGAACGTCGGCAATTTCTTCAGCCGGATCACTTTTAAGCCACTGGTTGCTGTAGTTCAGGCAGTTGCAGATGAACCGGGTATGCTTTATGCGTGTCTGCTTGCGGTAATGGACGTGGCCGCATATGACGTAACGAACATTGTACTTCAGGGCCAGCTCCCCGTACTGGACACTACCCAGGAAAGCGTTCAAGTAAGACCACATGCGTCCGGG
>CAZWGD010000301.1:0-2638 GCA_964633235.1 uncultured Desulfobacteraceae bacterium
GTATCACGATCCATGGATACTGATCCCCCGTTTTTACACAAAATGGCGATTGAAATCCATCTTTTGATGTGCCGGTATTGCAGTGCATTTCGCCGCCAACTGATCATGTTGAGGAATATGAGCCGCTATTTAGACGATGAGCCGGACGGTTCCGAAACGCTGAGCACCTTGTCCCCGGAAAGCAAGGCGCGCATGAAAAAGATGCTGCGTGCCTCTTAATCACGAAACCTTCTACAAACCGTCCGCCGAAAAGGTATCACAACTTTGCATATCCCCGGAGCTGTACCCGCGTTTGAACCAGCGGATGCGCTGGGCGGACGTACCGTGGGTAAAGGAGTCGGGAACGACGTATCCCCGAGACTGCTTTTGCAGATGATCATCACCGATCATGCCGGCGGCATTCAAGGCCTCATCGATATCCCCCGGTTCCAGGATATTGCGCATTTTGTCGGCGTGATGAGCCCAGGTGCCGGCCAGACAATCAGCCTGCAGTTCCATGAGAACGGAGAGGCGGTTTCCATCCGTTTGGGAAACCCGGCGGCGCAAGGCATTCACCTTGTCGGTGATCCCCAAGAGGGTCTGGACATGGTGGCCGATTTCGTGGGCAATAACATAAGCCTGGGCAAAATCGCCCGGGGCCTGCATTTGATCTTTCAAGGCCTTGAAAAAGGAGAGGTCGAGATAAACCTTACGGTCACCCGGACAGTAGAAAGGCCCCGTAGCCGACTGAGCGTAACCGCAGGCCGATGATACGGCTCCCGAAAACAGCACTAATGTAGGCTCTTCATAAGAAACACCCCCGCGCCGAAACAACTCGCTCCAGGTGTCCTCGGTGTCGGCCAATACCACGGACACAAACTGGACCAGTTCGTTTTCAGGCCCCGGTGTATCCATGCGTGTAGACTGGCCGGAGGGTTCCGTCTGCATCTGCAGGTCACCCCGAAGAATGATGGACGGGTCGATACCGAAATAGGCGGCCACCAGGGCCAACAGCAAGACCCCGAGCCCTCCGCCGGTGACCTTGCGGGACACCCGCATCCCCCGCCGGTCTTCAATATTCGAACTTCTTCTACCGCTTCGCCATCGCATGCATGCCTCCCGACAGGCCGTTGATGTCCCGACATCGCCGTTCTATCTGTCGTATGTATAAATAGACCAACTATATTTTAGTGATGTGAATGGTATTATTAATAAAAAGAAGTGGCTTGTCAAATGTCTTCCCCTATCCACGGATCAAACTTCCATCCTACACAGCGGCATAATTCGGATGCATCGCCTCATGCTGCGCCGCTCTCTGTGGTGCCTGCTCACAGCGCTACCTGGCTGCTGCGTCGGCTCCTTTTTCGCTGCTTGCCTGAATAGGCGTCTCGAACTGATGGCCCATTGTAGCGCCCGACCAACTGTGTGAGATGCCTCTCCCTGGCAAACCCGGCTGAATCGACAGTGCTGCCCAATTTTTTTTTACTAACCTCAGGCGGCTCTCTATCAGCGTTGCATTTTAATGCTCAAAAGGCTATAAATCCATCCGCAAACAGAAACGCGACGTTAAATCATATAAGGCCGTGCAAGACGCCGTCCAAGTCACTGACAGTATCGCCGGGCTTCCCTGATGTAAGCGTTACCCAGGGTTTTAACCTTAAAAAATAACATCACAAACCCAACTGTGAACCATCGAACATGAATGCATCCATAAAACTACCGTCGAAAAAACTAGCCACCCCTGCAGAGATATTTTCCAGAATTCAACCGGGCACGACCATCTTTCTTGGCAGCGGGGTGGCCGAACCGCGGACATTGATCGATTACCTGGTTGACTCGGGGATTTCCGATACCAATGATCTTGACGTGGTTCAGTTGACCAGCCACTCGGATATCCTTTCCGTAAAAAAACATGACTGCCGGAACCTGGGCCTGAAAACATTCATATCCACATCCGTTGCCACCGACTCGGCCATCACCGATGGCGTTGATTTCATACCGGCCCGAATTTCACAGATACCACGGATCATAAAGTCTAAGTTGATCCCCATTGATGTGGCCATGTTACAGATCACACCTCCTAACGAGGCCGGGTATTGCAGCATCGGTGTGGGGGTCGATGTGGCCAGGGAAGCTATGCAGGCGGCCTCCCTGGTGGTAGGAGAAATCAACCACCAGACCCCCTTTACCTTCGGGGATACCTTTGTATCCATTTCCGATTTCGATTTTGTGGTGGAGTCGAGAAAACCGATGATCTTCTTTCAACGCCCGATCGTGAGCAATGTTATGGATCAGGTGGCCGCCAACATCGCCCAAATGATTGAAGACGGTGACTGCTTGAGCTTTTTTCACGGCCCTCTGTTCGAGGCTCTGGGACCCCACTTGAAACATAAGCGCCACCTAGGCATCCATTCGTCCTATTTTACGGATGTTTTAATGGATTTGGTCAAAAGCGGGGCCGTGACCAATTATTACAAGAAGATCTTCCGGGGCAAGTCGGTAACTTCCTATGCCCTGGGGACGCCTGAATTAATGAAATGGTTGGATAATAATCCCCTGGTTGAATTTCAGGGGATTGAAAATGTTTTCGACCCGACCAAAATCGGGGCCAATCCCAACGTCGTCATCGTGGATTTGGCCCAAACGGTTGACCTGCAGG
>CAZWGD010000302.1:0-2601 GCA_964633235.1 uncultured Desulfobacteraceae bacterium
ACAAAACAGGCGGCCAACTGCCCTAGTTCACGGCCTGCATTCATCAGGGTGGGAGAGTTGGGTAAAAATTGCTGTTCCACCATCATGCGGTAAAAGGTTTCTTCCACGGCGGCCAGATGCCGCTTGCGGCCGTACTTTTTTTCCGCTCCGGCAATGAAACGGGCAACCCGTCTGAACATATCTTCCGGCTTTTCAATGACCTTCCCCCGGCGGTCTTTTTTCAGGTAGCGCCGCTCCAGTACCGTGCGGGCATTGTCGGAAAGAACCGGGCCGTTCTTTTTGAGGATCGACTTATTAATCCGGATCGGAGATGCCTGTGACAGTCCGTATTCCGCCAATTTTGCCTTCAGTACTTTGTCAATGGTCTGCATGGTCACCGTGGGGCCTTTATGCGCATTTAACGCCTCTTTCAAAGAGAGGCTGACACTCATGGCCCGGTCCCGATTGATCGGGTTTTCCCTGGCCAGGAGGTCGGAAAACATCTGATCGTCCCAGGCATAAGTGCTTAGATCAAATCTTCCATCGTCCGTGATCAGTATTTTTCCTTTTTGAGTCATTGATCCCCTCTTTTATTCCGTATCGGTAGCGGGCCTGATGGGTGCTTTTTCACGTGCCACCCCTTTTTTGTCATCCGCTTTTTAACATCCGGGTGCGACCCCTGCGTATCCTGTGAAAACGAGAAACAGAAAGCGTTGGATTGGTCTGACATCCTCCATAGAGAGGTGCCGCCGAACCATTTGACCTTACTGGTTGATGTTACCGGTTGATGTTATCGGGCTGTTGTCGCAGGGTCGATGCCGCCGGCCGGCGAAACCCCGGGATACCGCGACGCAACAAGATGAGTATCACACAACATATTGTGCGTCAAGAAAAAAAAACTCAATATATGGGATATAAAGTTCCGGCAAGCGGCAGTGAGAAGGTACCTTCGGGCCGTGTTTCCACCCTAACCAGCGGTCTTTTTTTTAGAAAGGTTGATTTCGGCGTCCGATTTTCTGAGGTAGTTCAGTTCCGTCTGGCGGATGTCACGAAAATCCCCGTGAACCAACTTTTCAGCCCCCAGAATGGCCACCGATGAGGCGCGTAGGGTATGACGGTCCTGGGAAGCGAAATGGGCCAGGGATCCCATTTCCTTCTCCAGCTGTTTGCGGTAATGCAGGGCGCCATTGCCGATAAACAAGGTGGGTTCAGCTATGCCCTGAACCGCCCGCACGGGAGAGGCGACCGTTTCCCCGGATGCCGCCTGCAGCTTGCCTTCTTTGGTTCTGTATTGCGCATAATATACCTCTCCGCGACGCGCATCGATCATCGGGCAAACCAGGTTGTGGAGACCCGCGTCCTGGGTTGCCAGGGCTTCAAGACTGGAAATGCCGACCACCGGTTTTACAGCAGCTGCGGCAAGCCCTTGAACCGTGCCGACACCGATGCGCAAACCGGTAAACGATCCCGGCCCATGGGTGACGGCGAAACCGTCAAGCCGGTTCACCGGTATACCGGCCAGTCCCAGGACCGTATCGATCATGCGCATGAGATGTTCTGAATGGGTTCGCCCGTTATCACAGATCGCTTCCGCGAGGAGCCGGGCGCCTTTGATCACGGCTACGCTACAGGTTGGAGTGGCTGTATCCACGGCAAGTATTTTCATGTTTCACGCCTTGGCGGCGGCCCGTTAACGGCTGTTTTTTGGGGGTATTCCCCTGATGGCAATGGGCAAGACCTGGGACATGTCCGACACTGGAATGAATTTCATTTTGCGTCTCACATTCTTAGGTATTTCGGATAAATCCCGTTTGTTTTTTTGCGGAATAATGATGGCCTTTATTCCCGCCCGCAGAGCGCCCATGGCCTTTTCCTTTAACCCACCGATGGGCAGTACACGCCCTCTCAGGGATATCTCCCCGGTCATGGCGACCTGGTGATTCACGGGCCTGGTGGTAATCGCCGAAATCAGGGCTGTGGCCATGGCAATGCCGGCCGAAGGACCGTCCTTAGGAATGGCACCGGCCGGCACATGGATATGGATATCCGTATTTTCGAAGATATCTTCATTTACACCCCATGCCTGGAGATTCCCACGGGCATAGCTGACCGCAGCCCGGGCGGATTCCTGCATGACACCTCCCAACTGTCCGGTGATAATCAGTTCTCCCTTGCCCCCAATCAGGGTGGCTTCCACGTAGAGAATCTCACCGCCCGCCCGGGTCCATGCCAATCCTGTCGACAGGCCGACCTGGTTTTTTTCCTGATCCATCTCCGGATAGTATTTGGGCACTCCCAGATAGGTTTGCAGGTTTTTTTTGGTCAGCCGGAAGCGGCCCTTATCTCCCTCGGCCATTTTTCTGGCGATTTTACGGCAAATCGTTCCCAGTTCCCGTTCCAGGCCTCGTACACCCGCCTCCAGAGTATAGGCGTTGATGATCAGGGCTATGGCGTTCCGGCTGAAGCTGACCCGGCTGGCTTTGAGACCGTTTTGTTTTAGTTGCCGTGGCAGGAGAAAGTTGCTGGCGATCACCTGCTTTTCTTCATGGGTATATCCCGAAAGCTCGATAATCTCCATGCGGTCAAGAAGGGCCGATGGGATAGTGTCTGTGATGTTGGCCG
>CAZWGD010000303.1:0-2511 GCA_964633235.1 uncultured Desulfobacteraceae bacterium
ACAACCCTTTTCGCGGCTGATCTCTAGACTGGTGATTTTTGGGGTCATGATCCTGATCACCGGTTGCGCTCTGAAAACCGTCGAAACGCTGCCGCCCCAAACCCCGCCCCCTTCCCACGGCACCTCTGCATCAACAGAGGGTGCGCGGCAAGCACCCACAGACCCGAAACCACCCGAGCCCATGCCCGAGGCGGATGGAAAAACCGCCGAACAGTCCCCCGACACCTCCCCGATAACCGAAAAAGCCCCGCAAAAAATCCCAGACGACACCGGTGCCGAGCCCAGTCCCCGTTACCTGGCCTCCCTTCAGCTAACAAAGCAGGGACGGCTTTTCCTGGAAAGTAATCGGCCGGACCAGGCCATTAGAATCCTTGAGCGGGCGGTGGGTATTGATCCCACAAACGGCGAAAATTACTACTATTTGGCCGAAGCCTGGATTCTCAAAAAGAACCTGAACCAGGCCGGAGAATTCAACCGCCTGGCAGATATTTATCTCAAAAAGAACGACCAATGGAAGGCACGCCTGCTGCTGCAGCGCAACCGGATTCAAGCGGGAGAATGATAGGGAACTCGATATGGGCATGCAATTCAAACATATGATTTCAACGGTGGACACCCATACGGCCGGAGAACCTACCCGTATTGTGTTAAGCGGTATCCCCCCCATCCCCGGAAAAACCATGGCTGCAAAAAAGATCTATATGCAGACACACCTGGACCACTTCAGGTCCTTGCTCATGCGGGAGCCCCGGGGGCACAGGGACATGTTCGGCGCCGTTTTGACTCCGCCCGTTACCGCTGAAGCGCAGTACGGGGTTCTTTTCATGGACAACTCGGGCTACCTCGATATGTGCGGCCACGGCACCATGGGCCTGATCACGGCCTTGATCGAGATGGGTATGGTAATCCCCAGAACCCCGGAAACCGTGGTGACGCTGGATACACCCGCAGGTAAGGTGAAGGGGCGCGCTCAAATAAGAAATGGCCGGGTTGTGCGGGTATCCGTGGACAATGTGCCCTCTTTCCTGTACGCCCGGAATATCCAGGTTGAGGTTCCCGAAGTGGGGACCATCACCGTCGATATCGTCTTCGGCGGCAACTTCTTTGCCATGACCCCCGCCAAGGCTTTGGGTGTCTCCGTGTGCCCGGAGAACGTGGCCGCCTTGACACGGTTGGGAATGATGGTCAAAACAGCTGTTAACCAAACCGTCGCTGTCCGTCATCCCATTGAGCATCACATCCGCACCGTCGAGTTGACGGAGATATACACCCACCCGGACCCCTCAATCCCTGTCTCAAAAAATGTGGTTGTTTTCGGGAAGGGCCAGGTGGACCGCTCCCCCTGCGGCACGGGAACATGCGCGGCCATGGCGATGCTCTACGGACGTCAGGAGCTTGCCCTTGACACACCCTTTACCAACCAGAGCATCATTGGAACGCGCTTCAAGGGGCGTCTTAAGGGTGAAACCCGGGTGGGAGATTATACGGGCGTCCATCCGGTTATAGAGGGGGAGGCCTATATAACTGCCATCCAGCAGTTTGTGGTCGATCCCGACGACCCCGTTGGATACGGGTTTGTGGTTTAAAGGGATGCTGGGGCGAACCCCGGCATTGGGGTGAGTACGGCCGGCCGCCGGCGCCTGCGGTCTCCGTCTATCCTTGCCGCCTGATCCAAAGGGCCACGGATCCCACGGTCTTCTGCTCCCATTCTCCGGAGGTTCTGAGGGTGATAAAACGTTTGAAGATGGAATCGATTTTGTTAAACAAAACTTCATAAAGATACGTTTTTTCTAAAACAGCGGCCTCCGTATCTTCAGCGCTTTCAAGCGGCCCCGTCTCGGGGGTTTTCAGGTTTGTGAAACTAAAGCTTTCCCCCTTCAGGGTAAACTGCCATTTTTGATCGTTGAGGGTATAGACCAGGTTAAGCTCGGTCACCATGGCGCCCTTGCCCAAAGCCAGTTTACCTTCTTCCAACCCGGCATCGTCACCCTTTATGGTGATGGTTTCAACGGCACTCCCGGCCCTGTTCTCAATCACGATTCGATTTCCAATGGACAGGTCGGTCTGTTTCTCCTGCTTGTCCGCCAATTGCTCCGGACGGTTTTCGAGCATGTACCAGAGCCAGGTAAGAAACTCCCCCCCTAAAGCCTTGTATCGATTGTAAGCGACGGCGATATCCAGCATGGTTTACTCCGTAAATCGGGTGGGCTTCACCCTGGACAGGGCGTCCCGTTGAAGGTGGGTTAATTCAGGCGTAAATTCCGCCATGGTATAAGGGAACAGGCGAATCAGGTTCAGGTTAAACGATTGGGCAAACAGGGTCTGCAAGGCTTCATTGGCCGCCTTGACGGTGGTGAACATCCACAAGGATTCCGCCTCATGGTCCCAGATCACATCGTATGGGTTGGGGGTGGCCGGTATGCGCCGGCACAGGAAATCGACAACCTGGTCCTTGAGATCCTGCCTCTCACCGGAGGGCAGGTAGTCCCGGCCTGTTTTGGCCATGCGCTC